>CANQEQ010000001.1 GCA_947595345.1 uncultured Bacilli bacterium
TAATTTTTTAATTAAAAAAACGTATAAAAACTTAGCATATAAATTGCTAATTTTTTATACGATTATTCTAGATTTTTACAATATGAAAATACTAGGTTAGTTGTACCTAAAGTACCCCCCCCCAGGTTGAGTTGCACTTAACTTTATTTCCTATTTTTACTTGGTATTTTTTCATTTTTTTATACCTCCTTGTCCCTATTTTCTAATACCATATTACTACATTTTTTTCTCTTTTTCAAGTACTTTATTTAATAAGAAAACACATGAACATTTTTATTATATTTTATTCATATGTCTAATTTTAGCAAATTTTAATATAGTTGTTTACAAATTTATATTTATCTATTATAATTTTATTTGTAGGAAGTAGTTTAGTTTTATACTAAATGCCTGCCTTAAAATTTTTAGCAAGCATTGTTAATCTTAGTTAACAGTGCATTTTATTTTATTATAGAATAGGGGGAAAGATAATATGTTTGGAGAAAGGTTAAAGAGTGCATTACAAAATGCTGGTATAACGCAGATTAAGTTATCTCAAGAATTAGGATTATCACAGTAAGCTATAAATAGATGGTGCAATAATATAACCGAACCAGATAATAAAATGATAGTTAATGTTGCTAAATGTTTAAATGTTTCAACAGACTATCTTTTAGGAAATGACGTTAAAATTAATAAGTCTGAAGAAGAAATTAAAGAAAAAGAAGCTTTAAAAAAACTTCTTATTGAAAATGGTTATTTAAGTGAAAATGAAGAATTAACAAAAGAAGAATTAAAAAATTTAATAGAATTTATAAAAATTAATAGAAAATATATCAAGGCCGTTAAATAGTTATTAAAATAGGGGGATAATTTGAATGTTTAGTAAAAGGTTAAAAGAACTAAGAGAAAGTAGAAATATGTATCAAAAAGAATTAGCTTATGAATTAAATGTTACAGTGCAAACTATAAGTGGTTGGGAAATTGATAGAACTACTCCTGATTATGAAACTTTAATTAAAATAGCTAACTTTTTTAATGTTTCTATTGATTTTCTATTAGGTAACGAAGAAAATGCTACTAAACTTAAAATTAAATTAAATGAAAAAGCTGTTTTAAAAAAACTGCTTGTTAAAAATAATTATATGAAAGAAAATGAAGAATTAACTGATAAAGAAATAGAAAGGCTTATGGATTTCATTAAAATAAATAAAGATTATATTAAGAGTAAATAATTTATACCTTTAATAATTAAATCTTTTCTTTTTTTATATTAATGATAATCTTTTATTAGGTGATGATATGAAATTTGTAGCTAATAATTACAAATCAACGGAAATTATTAGGATTATAAGAGAATGGAGCGAACTAAATCAAACTGAATTTGGTAAAACTATTAATAGAAGCAGAGATAGTATAAACAATATAGAAAACGGACGAAATAGAATGTTTTTAAATGATTTTTTAGATATGTGTAATAAGCATAATATAAAAATTACTATTGAAAAAACAAAAAATTAACCACAAAAAAACTTGCATTATCTACAAGCTTTTATTTTTTATTTTTTAAAGGCATTCCTTTTTTTATTAATAGATTAACATAATCAACTAAACCATACATTATTAAGAATATTAAGAATACATTAATATTACCCATAGTTCCTAATGGATTACAGAAAATTGATATAAATATTATTCCTAACATATAAACAAAGAAACCTATGACTAAATATCTCTTTATCTTTTTAATTATTTCTATATTATCTTTATTAAATGGATTTTGTAAATTCTTCTCTTTTAATAATTTTCTAGTCATTACTGAAACAAGAACAAATGATAATATATAAACTTCAACTGTTATAATCTTAGCCCAAGTAAACATTATTACTTTAGAACTTGATACAGCTTCATTTTCTATTAACTCTCTTTCATAATCAGTCGTTATGAAGTAAACATAATTAAAATTATCTTCCTCATCTTCACTTGTAAAGTTTGGGTCATAGAAATTACTTATATAATCTGGAAAATTCTCTTGGTCAAATATATGCAAAACTGTATTCGTTCCATATAAAATTATTTGCAAACTATTAATTAATAATATAAATAACAAAATTACTTCAAATATAATACTTACACACCAAAGTAAAGGTTTCCCCTTTGTATTTTTTTTATTCTTTTCCATATCATCACCTATTATATGAATAGTATAAAATATGTATTTCTTTTAGTCAAGATAAAGGCCTAAAAAAAATGAACTTAAAATAAAGTTCATAATTACTATTCAATAGGCTTTCCACATTCAGGGCAGAACTTAACATTAGGATTTAATTTAGTTCCACAATGAATACAAAAATTATTAGCAGGCTTTTTAGGTTCTTCTTCAACTACTTCTTTAATAACTTCAACCGGTTTAATATCCTTATCACGGTTTAAATATAAGAATATACCACCTAAATTATTATATAAAGCTGTTAGAACTGTATATAAAGTTGACTTATTAGAAGCTACAACTTTAAAAATATTATAATATGCAATTGTATGTAAAACTACTAAAGCAATAGATAAGCCATAACTTAAAAAGTTATTACCAAAATCTAAAATATAAGCAGCTATACCAATTCCCATTGTAACCCAAGTTAAAGTTTCATTTTTCTTACTAGGTTCAGCATAAATTTCATAACCAAGTTTTCCAATTAAATAACTTCTTCCACCCGGAATAAAAGCTAGCCAAGCATTAGCTATATTATTTTTCTTAGCAAAACTCATTATACCAAGACTTGCAAATACATAAGCAGCTATTACAAGTCCTAAGGCAACTATCATTATAAAAACAATTATAGCCCATACCCCAACAGGAACTCCTAAATTTCCTATATCTTCAATTATATTAAAATTATACATATATCACCTATTAAATCTAAAATGGCAAATATCACCATCTTGCATTATATAATCCTTTCCCTCAATTCTTAATTTTCCAAGCTCCCTTACTTTAAGTTCACTTCCAGCTTCTATTAAATCATTATAACTAATAACTTCAGCTTTAATGAAACCTTCTTTAAAATCTGTATGAATAATACCAGCACACTCTCTAGCATTCATACCATCTTTAAATGTCCAAGCTCTTACTTCATCACTTCCAACAGTAAAGTAAGTCTTTAAACCTAGTATTTCATAAGTGGCATTTATTAAATCGTCTAAACCACTTGTTTTTATACCAAGCATTTCTAACATTTCATTTTTTTCTTCAATTGAAAGTTCAGCTAATTCACTTTCAACTTTAGCACACATTTTTATAACTTTACTAAAACTTTTTTTAGCATAATCTTCTAATTCTTTAACATAATTATTAGCATCATTTGTTAAATCTTCTTCTTTTATATTAGCAACATAGATAATTGGTTTCATAGTTAGAAATTGATAACCTATGATTTTAGTCTTTTCCTCATCTGTAAAAGTAATATCTCTTAAAGCTCCACCTTTTTCTAAAACTTCCTTAGCTTTAGTCAAGGCACTTACTTCAATTAAAGCATCAGTATCTTTTGTAGTCATAGCTTTTTTAGCTATTTTATCTAAACGATTATTTACTATTTCTAAATCACTGATTGATAACTCTAAATTAATAATATCAACATCTCGTAAAGGATTGGTACTTCCTTCAACATGAATTATATTAGAATCGTCAAAACAACGTACAACTTCTACAATAGCATCAACTTCTCTTATATGAGATAAAAATTTATTTCCTAAACCTTCACCATTTGAAGCTCCTTTAACAAGTCCTGCTATATCTGTAAATTCATAACTAGCCATGATTAAACGTTCAGGCATATACATATCATTTAAAACATTCATTCTATTATCTGGAACATTTACAACTCCCACATTTGGTTCAATAGTTGCAAAAGGATAATTAGCAGCTAATATATTTTGTTTAGTAATGGCATTAAAAAGGGTAGACTTTCCAACATTAGGTAGTCCAACAATACCAGCTTTTAAACTCATAATTCCTCCTTACACAGTTGGACTTACTCCTGGTCCAATTGGTAAACCTATTATATACCAACCTATTAAAAGTAGCAACCATGTAAGTGAAATAATTAAACAATATGGCATGATAATTTTAATAGCTTTAAATATTCCAATTGGATTATCAGTATCTTTATTATATATATTCATATAAGCTATAAAAATAACAAAGAAGGTTGATAAAGGGGTAATTCCTTTAGTCATGGAGTCAGCTGCTCGTAAAACAAATTGTAAAAATTGAGGAGCTATATTAAATTGCATTAAAGGAGGAATTATAACTGGAGCTAAAATCTGCCACTTAGCACCAGCCATTGGTAAAAATAAATTAGCTAAGGCTATTAATAAAATAGCAATTATAAGTAAAGGAATACCACCAAAGTTAACACTATCAATTACATTAGCAACAATACCGGTAATAATAGTATCAATATTAGTTTTTCTAAATACAAAGATAAATTGAGAAGCAAAGAAAATTAATATTAATATTCCTCCTAAATCTCTTAAATTATCATGACTTCCAATAAAGACATCTCTATCATTTTTAAATGTTTTAGAACCTATTCCATAAGCAAGACCAGTTACTATAAATAGAAGTGACATCATATAAGTAAACCCATCTTGGAAATAGGAATTATCTCCAAATATTTGTTTTAAATAAGTTTTCTCATTCATATCTAAAAGCATTCCTGATAAAGGTAGGTTAGGAATAACTGAATAAATAAAGATTATTATCATTATAATAGAAGCAATTAAAGCATATTTAGCACCACGATGTTCTTTATATTCTCTACTTAATCTTTCTTCTTCACTTTCTATATCGTCAATTACTTCAATATCATTTTCAGCTTGTAAATCTCTTTTTTCTTTTTGTTTACCAAACTTAGGTACTATAAATTTTTCTACAATGATTGTTCCAACAATTGCTAAAATAATTGTTGTTACTATCATGATAAATAAATTTGATAAAATACTAACATGAAAATTCTCGTCAACTAATCTTGCAGCACTTGTTGTATAAGGAATTAAAGTAACTTCACTTGAACCAGCAAATATAGAGGTTCCACTTCCAAAGGCAATTCCACAAAAAGCTGCAATTATACCTGACAAGGGATTTCTCCCTTTAAGTTCATAAATACTAGCTGCAATTGGTATTAAAATCAAATAACCAATATCATTAATTATCGTTGATACAATACCTATAAAAATTATTAAAAAGGTTAAAATTCTATTATCAATTTTAGAAAATAGCTTCTTAGATAAATATTCCATAAAGCCACTTGCCATCATAACTGACATACCTATTGCTGTTAGAATAAACATACTAAGAGGAGCAAAACTAATAAAGTTAGCAGAAGCACTACTAATTATATATTTAAGTCCATCATAATTAAAAAGATTTTCAACAATTACTGTATTTTGAACAATTGATAAATCAGCTTGATTAATCGTACTATATGTTGTTTGAAAATTAACTTTACTTAAAATTCCACTTACAATTACTGTTAATAAAGTTAATAAAATATATGTTGTTACAGGATGCATTTTTATTCTTTTTAATCTCATTTTTTTTCTTTTATTCATTTTCTGCACCTTCTAAAGAAATAATTTTCTTTATTTTTTTATTAAACTCTACCCGGGGGAGCATTACAACATGCCCACAATTAAGACATTTAATTTTAATATCAGCACCAAGTCTTACTACACTCCAATTATTAGCACCACATGGGTGAGGCTTTTTCATAGTAAGAATGGTTCCTACATTATATTTTTTTTCTTCCATATAAACTCACTTATTCTTATTTTATAATTTTTCTTCTATATCTAAAATTTCTATAATCCGATTAAAATCATTCAAATCATCAAAGTTAATTTCTATTTTACTTCCCCGAATACGAACTTTTGTACCAAGTTTTTCACATAATAACTCTTGAACATATTTGTAAGTTTTACTTTCTTCGGTTTCTCTTCGTTCCATTTTATTACGTTTTTCATAAGTTTTATCTTGAGCAAGTTCTTCAACTGAAGCAGAGGTTAAACCTTCATTTATTATTCTATCAGCTAAAGCTTCTACTTTAGCTACATCTTTAATTTTACTTAAAGTTCTAGCATGAGTTGCTGGTATTTTTTTAGCAATAACTAATTCTTTAACACTATCAGGTAAATTAATTAGTCCTACCATATTAGTTACATAACTACGACTTTTGCCAATTCTTTTAGCTAATTCTTCATGGGAAAGACCTCTAGCTTCCATTAAACTTTGATAAGCTAAAGCTTCTTCAATAGGGTTTTAATCTTCTCTTTGTAAGTTTTCAAGTAAAGCTATTTCCATCATTTCTTGGTCATTAAAGTCACGAACAATAGCCGGAATTGTCGCTCTACCAGCAAGACTTGAGGCTTTAACCCGACGTTCACCAGCTACAATTTCATAACCTTTAATACTTTTTTTAACAATAATAGGTTGAAAAACACCATGTTCTTTAATTGAGTCAGCAAGTTCAGCTAAAGCTTTTTCATCAAACACTTTTCTTGGCTGATAAGGATTACTACGAAGTTCACTTATATTTATTTCTAAAATTTCTTCTTTAGGAGTATCAGCCACGATTTGTTCTTCTAAAGTTTCAATATCTAAAACTTCAGCTCCAAATAATTCTTCTAAACCTTTTCCTAAGGCTCTTCTTCTAGATGTTTCCATTTCGCATTATCACTTCCTTTGCTAAATTTATATAAGCTTCTGACCCTTTACTTTTAGGGTCATATGAGACAATTGGTTTACCATGACTAGGTGCTTCAGCTAGTCTAATTAATCTTGGAATAATTGTATCATAAACTTTATCTTTAAAATAACTTCTAATTTCTTCTATTACATCAAGTCCTAAATTAGATTTTGATAACATTGTTAAAAGTACTCCTTCAAGGTCTAAACTTGGATTTAAGTTCTTTTGAGCAAGCATAACAGTATTTAATAATTGAGTAATTCCTTCAAGCGCATAAAACTCACATTGAACTGGAATTAAAACAGAATTACTAGCCGTTAGAGCATTAGTTGTTATCATACCTAAACTAGGGGGACAGTCTATTATAATATAATTGTATTTATCTTTTATATCAGCTATTTTTTCTTTTAATTGATATTGTTTTCTAAAACTAGTATCAACCCGACTTTTTTCCATTAATTCTATATCAATACCGGCTAATTGAATTGTAGCTGGCATAATATCTAACTTTGGAAAATCAGTTTTTACAATGACATCTTCGGCACTACAATTTCCTCTTAATAAATCATAGATGCTTTTATCAATATCACCTTTATTTATTCCAACTCCGGTTGTTGCATTTCCTTGAGGGTCAAGGTCTATCAATAAAACACTCTTTCCAAGTAAGGCTAAAGAGGCTGATAAATTTATACTGGTTGTAGTTTTTCCAACTCCACCTTTTTGATTTACTAATGATATTATTTTTCCCATATTGTACCACCTTCTATATCGTTGTCATTTATATTCTATCAAATAATAGGAAAATAAGCAAAGGTATTTAGTAATTATCTTTAATTTTTTTAGCCTTAAACCCTTGATTTTATTAAGGGAAATAGAAATTTAAAAAAAGTTATTAATTTTCTTAGCAAGTAATCAATTAATAACTTAATTTTTATTTTTTTATTTTAATAGTTATTTGATAATAATCGTCAAATTCTATTTCTTCGGTATCTATACTAATATTATTTTGTTTTATAGCATCAGTTGTCTTTTTAAGTTCTAAAACAGCTCCTTTAGTATCAAAGATAGTTCTAACTGGTTCTAACTTAATATATTGATTATCTGACTCTTGATTATCAGATTTAGTTGTTTCTTCAGTTTCATTTTCCTCAGTTTCAACTTTTGCTACATCTTCTTTATTTTCTTCTTCATTTATAGTTTCAGTCTCGGCTTCACTATTTACTTCTTCGCTTGTAGTTTCTTCAGAAGTTTCAGTTTCAGTATTTGGAGTTTCAACATCAATTACTTCTACTTCGTCAACTACTTCAGCTTCTTCAGGTTCTTGAGGTTCTTCTTTTGTCTCTTCTTCAGTTGTTTCTGAAGCTTCCGTATTTTCTTTGAAATCTTCAGAAGGTTTTTCTTCCTTATTAGAATTTTCTTCCTCTTTATTATCTAATTCTTTAAATTCCTCGTCTTTTTCTTCTTTAGCTTCTTCTTTATTATCATCTTTTTCAGTTTCCTCATTGTTTTCTTTTGGTTCTACTGGAACTGGAGGAATATTGAATAAATCACTAAACTCATTCTTTTCTTCTTTTTGGTTATCAGAAACATCTTTTGTATTTTCTTCAGGAGCCTCATTAAAGTCCGAAGAGCCTTGACTATTTCCTGGAACATCAACTATATTTAAAGGTTGATTAAATAAGCCACCTTGAGGTATTTGATAATTTGGTTGAGGATTATTGCTTGGAAATGAAAAATCTTCTATTGGCTTTTGATAATCATTCATATTGTTAAAAGCAAAATCAGTAGGACTTCCGAAATTACCTTGATTAAAATTATTACCTGGCATTCCTTGATTAAAGCTATTCATATTATTAGCAGGATTAGAAGGAAAATCAAAGTTATTATTCATATTAGAATTAAAGTCATTAATTGGTCCCATATTCATGTTGTTATTATTCATAAAATCAGTATTTCCCATATTATTTGGCATAGTATCAAAGTTAGGTAAGAATTGATTTTCAGCTGGTTTATTACTATTTTCTTTAATTTGACTCATGAATAAGTTAGGATTATTGTCATTTGTAGTAAAATCATTTTGTACATTTTGATTAACATTACTACCATCAAACATAGAACCTAAAGAACTATAATTTTCTGGATTACTATTTGAATTATTTGTATTTCCCATACCAAAGTAATCAGGTGTTTCATTCTCCTCAGGCATTTTTAAATCATTACCGGTTCCAAAAGAGCTGTAATCATAATCAGTAGATGTTTCTTTAGAACTTGAATTAGTACTTTCTAACATACTATTAAAAGCTGGTTGAGGCATTGTATTTCCAGTATTATTAAAATTAGGAATATTATTAAACATACCATTGTTAATTGTACTTTGATAATCATTTAATCCCATATTTCCAAAATTTCTATTGTAGTTTTGAGACATACCATAATTTTGATTAGGAGTAGGGGAATTATTGTTATTTTGCATTCCATAAAAATTATTATTATTCATACTAGTTTCTCCTTCCATATTATTATTCTCTTTAATTTCTTTAATTATTTTATCAAGTTCCCGAACTGTTAAACGTTCTTTTTTAATTCTTTCAAGTAAATTTAATTGTTCCTCTTTATTTTTTATATTAAGCAAACTTCTAGCATGACGTTCACTTATTTGATTTTTTATTAAAGCATCTTGAATTTCCTCAGGAAGAGATAAAAGTCTTAATTTATTAGCAACCATAGGTTGACTTTTTCCCATAGTCTTAGCAAGTTCTTCTTGAGTCATATTCGCAAGGTCTAAAATTCTTTTATAAGTACGAGCTTCTTCAATCGCACTTAAATTTTTTCTTTGTAAATTTTCAAGAAGAGATACTTTAGCACTTTCTGTGTCGTCCATATCCCGAATAATCGCTGGAATTGTCGTTAAACCAGCCATAGCACTGGCTTTTGTTCTTCTTTCACCAGCAATAAGCTCATATTTATCTCCAATAGGACGAACAACAATTGGCTGAATAATTCCGTGTTCTTTAATTGAGTCAGCTAATTCTTCTAAACCAGTTTCATCAAATATTTCCCGAGGTTGAAAACGATTAGGAATAATGTCGTCTATTCTTAAATAAGTTACTTCATTATCGCCTTTATCTTTATTCATACAATCCCTTCTTTCTTCTTTTATGGTATTTCCCTATGATAATATATTATATCAAAATAAAGTTTTTTACAATGTTTTTTTCTATTTTTGTAGAAAATTTGTAAAAGAAAATCACAGTATTTCCCACTGTGATATAATATAGTTTTAGTTTAATATCTAATATGTAAACATCTATATTTTATTTTTAAGTTAAACTAAGGATTAATCTTGTTTTTAACTTCTTTTAAAGAAACCTTAATCATTTTAAAAGTTATAGTTAAAATCTCTGCGCACGCCAAAGGCAGCCCAGCTAACATAATCTGCTAACATCTCACCATTTGAACGAACATCTATAAGGTAAGCATCACCATTGACTGAAGAGAGATTAGAAGGCGACATATTTTTTAATAGATTAACCCCTTTATTTATTTTTATTTTTTTAGATAATCTTTCTTTATCTTATCAAAACGTCTTGGAAATTTATTAATAGTTTCCTTTTCTTTTATAATCGTTACTAAAGTTCTTAAACTATTTTCTTTAGGAAGTTTAAATTCTTCACATTTAATTATAGAAGCTCCAATTTGTTTTAAAATATTCTTACTTTCTTCTATTTCAGTTACTACATTTGATTTCATAGCTATAAAATAACCATTTACTTTAACTGTTGGAATAATTGTTTCTATTAATATTCCTAAATGGGCAACAGCTCTTGCTACTACAACATCATATTTATTTTTATTAACTCTTGAATAGTCTTCAATTCGCGTGCATACTGTTTCTATATCTTGTAAATCAAGGTCTTTAATAATTTCATTTAAGTAATTTATTCGTTTACTTGTAGCATCTAAAAGGGTTATTTTTAAATTGGGAAATACTATTTTTAAAACAATTCCCGGAAATCCTGCTCCCGTTCCTACATCTAATAATTTTAAATCTTTAGTTAAATCTAAAGCCTTAATTAAGGTTAAACTATCATAAAAATGTTTTAAATAAACTTCTTCTTTATTAGTAATTGTTGTTAAATTAAGTTTTTCATTCCATGTAATTAAAAGCTCATAAAATCTTTCTAATTTAGTAATTTTTTCTTTATCTAACTTAATATTTAATTTTAAAAGTTCTTCTTGAAATTCTTCAATGTTCATTTTTATACCTCTTTAAATAAACACTTAAAACAGCTATATCACTTGGGTTAACACCACTTATACGACTAGCTTGACCTAATGTTCTTGGCCTTACTTGGTCTAATTTTTGACGTCCTTCACTCGCGATATTTAATATTTTTGTATAATCAATATCATTTGGTATTTTTATATCTTCAAGTTCTGAAAGTTTTAAAGCTTCTTTCATTTCTTTAGCAATATAACCTTGATATTTTATAGAAATTGAAACTTGTTCTAACACATCTTCTTGTTCTTCTTTGTCTATTTTTCCAAGTTCCATTAATTTATTTATACTAATTTCTGGTCTTTTTAATAAATCATACAAAGTAATACCATCTAGAATAGGGGAAGTATTAAGTTTTTCTAGTAAATCTTTTTCTGTTGGTAATATTTTTATTTCTTTTAATTTAGCCGTTAATTCAGATATTTTCTTTAATTTTTCTTGAAATTTTTTATATCTTACATCATCTATTAAACCAACCTTATGACCATATTCTCTTAATCTTATATCAGCATTATCATGACGAAGTAAAAGTCTATATTCAGCACGTGACGTTAACATACGATAAGGTTCTTTAGTTCCTTTAGTTACTAAATCATCTATTAAAACTCCTATATAAGCTTCATTTCTCTTTAAAATAAGGGGTTCTTTACCTCGCATTTTTAAACTTGCATTAATACCTGCCATCAAACCTTGAGCTGCTGCTTCTTCATAACCACTTGTTCCATTAATTTGTCCAGCTGTAAATAAATTTTCTATTTTTTTGTTTTCTAAACTTGCTTGCATTTCTAATGGATTAATAGCATCGTATTCAATTGCATAAGCATATTTTAAGATTTTAGCATGTTCAAGTCCTTTTAAACTATGAACCATTTTCTCTTGAATATCATGAGGCATACTTGTTGAAAAACCTTGAAGATAAATGTCGTCATAATATTTACTTTCAGGCTCTAAAAATAATTGATGTCTTTCTTTATCTTTAAATCTTACAACTTTATCTTCAATTGATGGACAATATCTTGGTCCAATTCCTCTAACATATCCTCCATACATACTTGATTTTTCAAGGTTTTCCATGATTATTTTATGAGTTTCTAAATTTGTATAAGTTAAATAACATGGTACTTGTTCTTCTATTTTATAAAGTGGCTCTATATCAAAGGAAAAAGTTCTTAAAACATTGTCTCCATCTTCTCGTTCTAGAACACTATAATCAATTGAATTTTTGGCAATTCTTTGAGGAGTTCCGGTTTTAAGTCTTTGAATAGTAAGTCCTAATTTTCTTAAATTATCTGATAAATTTTTAGCTTCTTTCTCACCATGGGGACCTCCCGGAGTTCTCTTATCTCCTACTAAAATATCAGCTTTTAAATAAGTTCCGGTTGTAAGTATTACCACTTTTGATTTTATTTCTTCACCATTTTCAAGTTTAACTCCTAAAACTTTATTGTCTGAAACTATTAAATCATCAACTATTGCTTCTTTTATTTCTAAGTTTTTAGTACTTCTTAATGTTTTTAACATTTCTTTAGGATAGGTTATTTTATCAGCTTGAGCTCTTAAAGCCCATACAGCTGGTCCTTTTTTGGTATTTAACATTTTAAGTTGCAAATGACTTTTATCAGTATTAATACCCATTTCTCCACCTAAAGCATCTATTTCTCTTACTAATATTCCTTTAGCTGGTCCTCCAACACTAGGATTACATGGCATATCGGCAATATTTTTAATATTTCCCGTAACTAACAATGTCTTATGGTTTAATCTTGCTAAAGCTAAACTTGCTTCGCATCCTGCATGTCCACCACCTACAACTATAGCTTCAAATTCCATCTAATCACTTCCCATATCAATACTTAGAGATTATACAACAAAACTTATTTCTTGTAAATAATAAATATATTTTTAAATAAGTATCTCCACCTATAGCATTTATAAAAGTTATACTTCTTATAAATGTTTTAAAAAAGAACTAGAAGAAAAACACCTTTCATTACTGAATGGTGCATTCTTCTTCAAATCAATTAATTGAACAGAGATAGTACTTAACGGCAAAAAAATAAATCATATCTCTTTTTTATTTTATCATTACTACTAATATTTCTTCAATAGTATTAATAAAATAACTCCATATCTTACATATAATATTTTACATCTCTAATCCATCTTTTAACTTTAATAATTTTTCTTTTAATTCTACTTCTGTATACTCTTTAGCTTCTAAAGCTTCTTTATAACTTTCTAAAATTAGTCTACTTAAATTAACAATATCAGTTTCAATTAATATTTCTTTTAACAATAATTGTTCTCTTTTATCAATTTTTGAAACAAAAATAGTTTCAATTATAACTAAAATTGTCTTTAAAAACAATTCTTTGTTAATGCCTACATCACTTTTAGTAAGTAATAACATTGTAAATATTATGATTAAACTTTTCTTAGTAATATTTAAAATTCTTTGACGAAATTTATTTAATTTTATAAAGTCTTGATTAGTAGCAATTATTACTTTTTCTATTTCCATTATTTCTTCTAAAGTAGCATTTTTTAAATTATTTTCTAATTCTTTGTCTTGTAATTCAACCTTCATATTAACCTCCCATTGATTTTTATTTTCCAACACAAAACTTACTAAACAAATTATCTAATAATTCATTATCATAAGTAACACCTAGAATAGTACCTAAAGTATTCCAAATAGTTTTTAAATCAACTTCTAAAATATCTAAAGGTAATGTATCAAGGTTATTTTTAACATCTAAACTTAAATCTAAACATTCCTTTAATTTTCCAAGTTGTCTTTCATTTGTTATATAATTAAACTCATTTTGAGATATTTTTCCGAGATTAAACATTGAAATTATCTTATTTTTTAAAGCTTCTATACCTTTATAAGTTAAAGTGTTTATATAAACTATATTCTCTAAATTCAAAGAACTAACATCTATTTTTTCTTCTAAATCATTTTTATTAATAACTATAATAGTATTTTTATCTTTCGTTTTTAAAATTAATTCTTTATCTGCTTCTGTTAACTCTTCATTATTATTTAATAGTAAAAGAACTAAATCAGCTTCTTCCATTAATCTTCTGCTTTTATTAACCCCAATTTTTTCAACAATATCCTTTGTTTCTCTAATTCCAGCTGTATCTATTATATTAAGTTTTATTCCATCTATTAAAATATTGCCTTCTACTATATCCCTAGTTGTTCCAGGAATATCTGTAACTATTGCTTTTTCACTTCCTAATAATCTATTTAAAAGACTACTTTTTCCAACATTAGGACGACCAATTATAGCTGTTTTTATACCATTTTTAATTAATTTTCCATTTTCACTTTCAGCTATTATTTTTTCTATTTTCTCGTGGATAACATCTATATTTTTTCTTATATCTTCTTTTGTTACTTCGTATATATCTTCATACTCGGGGTAATCTATATTAACTTCTATATTACTAATTAAGTTGATTAATATTTCTCTTAAATCTTTAATCATTTTACTAGAATTGCCATTTAATCCTTGAATTGCAATTTTTCTTTCTTTTTCAGTTTCACTGTTAATTAAATCAAGGATAGCTTCAGCCTGCATTAAATCTATATGACCATTTAAAAATCTTCTTTTAGTAAACTCACCACGACTAGCTAAACGACAACCTTTTGTAAGCAAAATTTCTAAGATTTTATTAGTTACACCAATTCCACCATGACAATTAATCTCAACAGTATCTTCACCTGTATAGGTTTTAGGTTCTCGCATAACACTTACTAAAACTTCGTCTATTATTTCTCCATCTAAAACAATATGACCATAATTAAGGGTATGACTTTTAACTTTTTCTAAATCTTTTCCTTGAAATAAATCATTTACTATTTTTATACTATCTTGTCCACTTATTCTAATAATTGATATAGCTGCAACTCCTAAATTAGTTGCTAAAGATACTATTGTATCATTCATAATATCACCCCAACTCTTCATATTGTATCATAAAAAGAAAACTATGTCATTTGTTTAACATAGTTTTTATCTATTATGAAGAAAAATTATTTTTTTGCTTTGCTTTGGAAATAACTCATCTATGATTTGAATTTTATTTAAAAGACGCATTAAAAAGATAAATAGTTCATAACGAGGTGAGGGGAATACTTCTTCTAAAATCTTAATTTCTTTAGTTAAAATTCCATGAAATAAAAGTAAATCATTAGGAGACTTGGTATCTAATAATCTAATTAAAAAAATTATTTTATTCTCAGGAAGTGCATATCTTTCGTCTTTTAATTCTATAATTAAATTCTCTAAAATATGGGATACTTTTATTAAAGCTGCTTCTTCCGTTAATCTTTCTATGGTTCCTTGCAATTCTTCTATACTTTCTAAAATACTTTCCATTTTATCACCATACTAGTTATAGCAAATAAATTTGTCGTATTTTGTTGAATTTTGTTTATGTAAGTTAATTTGAGTTTAAAAAAATTGCCTTTTTCAAGCAATTATTTTTCTAATATTTCTTCTTTAGGTTTAATAACAACAAAGCGATTTGGTTCTTCTCCACTACTTTCTGTATAAACCTTTTTATTATTAGTTAAAGTATTATGAATAATTCTTCTTTCATAAGAATTCATTGGGTCTAGTTTAGCTTCAACTTTAGTTTTAGCAACTTCTCTGGCAATTTGTTTAGCCATACGTTCTAAGTTCCATTCACGTTTTTGTTTATACTCACTTACATCTAAAACAAACTTATAATTTTCTCCTATTTCCTTGATTACACTTTGTTTTACTATTGTATTAAGAGCATCTAAAGTTCTAGCATTCTTTCCAATTAAAACAGCATTGTTATCTGCATAAATAGAAATATTTAAACAATCATCTCTTTTTTTAACTTCCATATTTATTGTTAAACCCATATCACTTGTAATTCCTTTAATTAACTCTTTTATGTGCTCAACAACATCTTCTTTTTTTATTACCTCTATAACACTTTTTTTAGCAAACAATTTATTAGAACTTTCTATTTCCTTTATATAAAGGTTACTTTCTTGTTCCATTAATTCAGCCATAGCTAAATTTTTAGCTTCTTCAAATGTTTTAGCTTGATATGTATATTTTTTCATTTTGCCCTCCTTCTAACAATTAAGTTTTGTGCTATTGTGAATAAATTAGTAGTTGCCCAGTAAATATTTAAAGCTGTTGTCATGAAGAAAGACATAGCAATAATCATAAGCGTGAATATATTAGTCATCATCTTTTGTTGTTTGTCCATTTCAGGACTAGTTGATATTTGGTCCTTGGTTGTTGCTTTAAATGAGAAGTAAGTAGTTAAGGCGACAATTACAGTAATTACTATATATAAATAGTTACCAGCAAATATTCCAACTTGAGGGGTTGTTCCTAAATGAAGACCTAAGAATTTTTCTTCAAATATTGCTGGAACACGATTAATTGCTTCTAAGAAAGCTATTAAAAGTGGTAATTGTAAAAAGGCTAGTAAACATCCGGATACAGGATTAACATTATATTTTTTATAAACCATTAACATTTCTTGGCTCTTTTGCATCATAACTTCTTTATCTTCTTGATTTTTATTAGCATACTTTTTCTCAATTCTAGCAAGTTCCGGTTGAGCTTTTTTCATATATTCACTTTGCATAGCTGTTTTTCTTGTAATAGGATAAAGTACTAATCTAATTAATAAACTAGTAATAATAAGACCCAAACCAAAACTATTAACTAAATTACCAAAGAATAAGATTACAAAAGCTAAAGGTTTAATAAAGATAGTTGCCCATAACCCTTCGTATTTTCCTGAATTAATTTTAAAACTTTCACACTTTTCTTCTTTAACTTCTGTTACAATTTTTCCATCGTCGTCTTTTACAACATTTCCGTCTTCTGAAACTTTTGGAACTGTCTTTTTTATTTTATCACTTTTACAGACACAACTAGGTAAAGCATCAAGATTTACATTATTTTTCTCATATAATTCAATTGTTTTCTCATCAGTTGGCCGACACAAAATATTTTCAGTCAAATTTTGTCCAGTTACTTCATTAATAACAGCTTTATTATCTTTTCCTTTAAGAGGCTTAGTACAACCAGTTATAAGTAAAAGTAGTAAAACTAAAACTAATATTTTCTTTTTTTTCATATTTATTTCCTTTTCTTTTAATTATTGTTTTAAAGTAATTATTTATGACTAGCATACTTTAATAAATTTACTAAGTTATCTTCTAAACTTTGATATGACTCCATAAGACAACTCTTTCTTATTATTATAATATAATCTTTTGATTTTGAATAGAGATTTCTATGATTATCTAAAATATTTCTAACTTTTCTTTTTAATTTGTTTCTATTAACAGCATTAGTTACTTTTTTAGGAACTGAAATACCAAACCGATATACGTTATAATCATTATCTTTTAAATAAAGAACAAAGTATTTATTTTTATAACATTTTCCACTCTTTATAACATCATTAAATTCTAAATTACTTTTAACAACATTAATTTTCTTCATATTTCACCTTAAAAAAACCACAATTAAAATGTGGCTTATTTTTTTATAATTTCCTTACGACCTTTTCTTCTTCTTGAATTTAATACAGATGTTTCTTTTCTTGCAAAAAATCCATGCTTCTTTGCTCTTCTTCTATTATTTGGTTGATAAGTTCTTTTCATTTCACACCTCCAAAACTAAAATCTACATTATTATAATAGGAAAATAGGGTGCTTGTCAATTAATTTTTTAGATACTTTTGTTAATTTTTATTAATTCTAAAGCTTTTTCTTTGTTATCTTTTGTCATTCCTATTAATATTTTAGAATTCTTTTCTTGTAATTTTTTTAAAACTTCGTCTATGATTTTTTCTTTATTTTCCTTAATTAAATTAGTATTACATATATTATAGGTTTTATTATCTGATGTTAAAATTTTTATATATTTGTTAACTGTTATTCCGTTGTAACGATATTCATATTTATATGCCAAGATTATATCTTGATAGTTTATTATAATAATATTCTTACTTAAATCTACAACATAATTAGAAGTTAAATATAATTTTATTTTTTCATAAGGACTTGATTTTAATATTTGAACTTCATGATAGATTTTTGTTATATCAGCTTCACTGTAACGTTTTAAGATTTTATTAGTTCTTACCTTTCTAATTAGAAAGACTATAAATAAAGATAGAAAAATCATAAGTAAAACACTTGCTAGAATATAAAATTCAAAAGAATTATAAGGTGATAAATTAGTATCTAATAAGACTTCTCCTACATAATCCTCAAAGTTTTCTAACGTTAGGTAATCATTATCTACTACTTTATTGTATTCGTCTATGGCTAGTTTCTTAATATCGTTTGGAATAATTCTAGTTGTACCGGTTATTGTAATTGGAAAATCGTCTTCTTTTTTAGCTTCTATTTCTTTAAACTCTTTTGAATTCATATAGATAATATATAAAATATTATGATTATCCATAGCTAAATAGTATTTACTATCTTCTTCAATGCCATAATTTTGGTAAACAGCAAACATAACTGGAACGTTATTAATATCAACTGAGGCATATATATTGTCAATATCTTTAACATCCCCAACTAAATCGCGCATTTCTTGAGGATTTTTTAAAGGTGTATGTTCTCTTTTATAAGCAAAAATTCCAACTCCGGCTCCAGCTAATAACATTAGAAGGCCTATACCAAGAATTATTTTATTTTTTCTTTTGTAACTTTTAAACAAATCGGTGTTTATTTTTTTCATACAATTTCTAAATATAAATTATTTAGATTTCCCTCCTTGTGAATTTTTGAAAATAAAAATTCAATAAAAATCTTATCATACTTTTTTAATATTGTAAAATTTTAAATATTTCAAAAGAATTTTTTAGTTTTCGTTTTTTAATTTTTGACAAAAAGCATCTTTAAAATTTTATCAACATGTAAAGTGGAAAACTTATTTTTTCGGGTTTTTTCGCTTTATTTTTTAAATATTTTCCACATACTTGTTGAAAACTCTTTTTAACCTGTTGAAACAGAATTTATATAAATTGTTGAAAACTTTATACTTCCTTGAATTTAAAGATAAAAAGCTGTGGAAAACTAAGTGGATAAGTTGTTGAAAGTTTTTGTGGGAAATATTTATCCACAAGCTTTTTCACATTATTTCCCAACTTTATCAACATACTTTTGTTAATAATTTTTTTGGTATTTAGTTGACATTACTATCTTGTTAAGATTAAAAAAATCGTTTAAAATATTAAGACAAGATGAGGGTATAACCGGCAAGCAAAAACAACTGAAAAAGCTCTCTAATTTGTTGATTTTAAAAGGCTTTTTTAAAGAGTGCTTATCTTTACTTTTAGGTTTATTATAAGTTACAATATATATATAAGGTTAATAAAGGAGGTGGAATATGAACAATGAAGTTTTGTGGCAAAAATTTCTAAACTCAGTTAAGGAAAAAGTTAATTCAATGGTATTTAAAACCTGGTTCAGTGAGACTTCACTTCTAAGTCTTGACGACGTGAAAGCTACTATTGTAGTACCTCTTGAAATTCATAAAACTAGGATTATGGAAACTTATTATCCTTTAATTACAGGTATTTTAAAAGATTTAACTGGAAAACTTTATGATTTAGATGTTGTCTTAGAAGAAGATGTTAAAGATAAACTAAAAAAAGAAGAAGAGATTAAAGTAGAAAATACTCCTCAAAAAATACCAAAATTTAAACATCAATCTAATTTAAGAAGTGAATATACCTTTGATACATTTATTGTTGGAGCTAGTAATAAATTAGCCCAAACAGCAGCTTTTGCAGTCGCTGAAAGTCCAGGTTTAACTTATAATCCTTTATTTATATATGGTAAAAGTGGACTTGGTAAAACCCATTTGATGCATGCTATTGGAAATTATAGTCAAAATGTCCATAATAAAAAAGTTTTATACGTTACAAGTGAACAATTTATTGAAGATTTTTTGGTTTTAAGTCGGAAAGATAACAAAAAAAATAATCAAATAGATACTGATAATTATGATTATGCTAGTTATTTCAAAGACAAATACCGAAATATTGATATTTTAATAATTGACGATATTCAGTTTCTAGCTGGAGCACCAAAGACCCAAGAAGAATTTTTCCACACCTTCAATGATTTACGAGCTAACAAAAAACAAATTATTATATCTTCTGATAGGTCACCAAATGATTTAAAACTTTTAGAAGATAGACTTCGTACTAGGTTTGGCTGGGGTGCAATTGTAAATATTTATCCACCTGATTTAGAACTTAGAATTAACATTTTAAAGAAAAAAATTGAAGGAGCTAAATTAGCCCAAGATTTCCCGGAAGAAGTTCTAGAATATATTGCTTCTAATATTCCAAATGATGTTAGAAATCTAGAAGGAGCTATTAATAGATTAATGTTATATTCCTTTATGTTAGGAGGAGCACCAATTACTTTGCCTCTGGCAATTGATGCTTTAAAAGACGAGATTACTAAAGGAACTAGTGAAAAAAATGATATTTCTAAAATTCAAACCGTAGTAGCTGATTATTTTCAAATATCAGTTGAGGATTTAAAAGGAAAGAAACGGAGTGCTAGTATTGCTTTTCCAAGACAAATTGCCATGTTCTTATCAAGAGACGTATTAGACGAGTCGTTTCAAAGAATTGGTTCTGAATTTGGGGGACGTGACCATTCAACTGTTATGTATTCTTGTGAAAAATTAGAGAATGATATAAAAACTAATAAAAGTATTAGAGATACAGTTGAAAAAATTAAGAGTAACTTAAATTAAGCTTATTTAATAAAGGTTTCTAAAGTTATCAACATATATTTAGTGGAAAACTTAAAAGTTCTAATTGATTTTAAAAAATCTAAGATAAATTTAAAAATCTTAAAAAAGTTAGATGTTGATAAGTTATAAATTTTAAACATCTTTTCCACTTAACAAATAGAGCATCTAGGCTTATATTTAAAGGAAAATAAGAGTTATACACTTTTTTCCACACTGTTATTACTATTATATATATAAATAAAATAAAGAAAGAAGGAGAAAAAATATGAAAATAAAAATTAAAAAAGATTTATTACTTGAAAATCTAAATAAAGTATCTAAAGCAATTTCTACTAAGAATTTAGTACCTGCTTTAGCTGGAATAAAATTTGATTTACAAAAGGAAGGGTTAACTTTAACAGCCAGTGACAACGATATAACAATCAGAACCTTTATACCTTACCAAGAAGGAGATATGACTATTGAAGAAGAAGGAAGTATTATTATTTCTGGTCGTTATATATTAGATATAGTTCGGAAATTAGATGAGGAAATGATTAATTTAGAAGTATTTGACGAATTAAAAGTAATTATTTCCACTGAAAATAGTGAATATAACTTAAATGGTATTAATAAAAATGAATATCCTAATATAAATTTAGAAATTAATAAAAATCCTATTTTAATAAATAGTAAAGTATTTAAAGATTTAGTAAATCAAACAGCTTTTGCTGCTTCAAATGATGAGGCGCGTCCTGCTCTTACTGGTTTAAATTTTAAAATAGTAGGAAATATATTAGAATGTAATTGTACAGACTCATATCGTTTAGCTAGAAAAATTTTAACTTTAAACAATAATGTGGAAAACGATTACAATATTGTTATACCAAGTAAGAATATAATTGAAGTATCTAAATTAATAAATGATGATGAATTAGATATTGAACTTCATATCTTTAATAATAAAATTTTATTCAAATATGATAACATTTTATTCCAAAGTCGTTTAATTAATGGAAATTTCCCAAATACATCAAACTTATTACCAAAAGATAGTATGCTAAAAATTAAAGTAAGTGTTGCTGAACTTTATAATGTAATTGATAGAGTTAGTATTTTAACAAGTGATAAAGAAAAAAATGTTGTTACCCTTGAAACGAGTGGCAATACTTTAACTATGAAATCTTCAAGTACTGAAATAGGTAGAGGCGATAGTAAAATGAATATTGAAAAAGAAAACGAAGAAGATATTACCATATCTTTCAGTGCTAGATATGTAATGGAAGCTTTAAAAGTAATAGAAGATTCAGAATGTGAAATATCATTTGTCGGAGAGGTTAATCCAATTATTTTTAAAGGCTGTGAACATGACGATTTATTACAATTAGTTCTACCTATTAGAACCTATTAAAAAAATAAAATTAAAAATTTTAAAAATAATCTAAAAAATATGCATTTTTTAGAACTTTCCCGACAAAATACGACAAAATTCGCCACCCTTATTTGTTATTTTAACAAGCAGAAATTTAGATTTTCCACCTTTTCTGTGGATAAAAATTTAATTTCTAGTAGGGGGTGAATTATGGAGTTAGACTCATATGAAATCAATAAAGACACCTGTGCAGTAATCAATTTAAACGACGATTTATCTAAAATAATTGAGCAAGGCAACGATTACGTACTTCCTAAGAGAACTTATGAAGTTATGGAAGATAGCTGTGTTTATTATGGAAGTACATTTGATGGTCGGGTTAAAGGAACAAAAATGATGTTAGGTTCTAACTATAAACTACCAATTATAATAGAAGAAAGTAATGATATAATCTTTTTTCCAACCAAAGGTCCGGATAATGAAAAATGTTCGTGGATTTCTCTTAACAATGTCTTAAAATATGAACCATACGAAGGTTATACTAAAGTAACGTTTACAGAAGGTAAAACTTTAGTACTAAAAATTACCTATCGTTCATTTGAATTACAATTATTAAGAGCAACGAGATTACAAAGTTTATTAAAAAGTAGAATTGAAGCTTAAAAAGTCGCCTTAATGGTGATTTTTTCTTTATAAAAATAAAAAACTAAATAAAAAAATAAATTTTCAGAAAAAGGTTAAAAAAAGGACTAAAAAATGTCTAAAAAAGGTCAAAATAGGTTGTTTTACCCCAAATTTATGGTATAATAATTAAGCAAGTATAGGTATATTATCTAAACTAAATATTTGTTTTTTAGGGTTTTTGTGATGTTTTATGAGATTAAAGAGTTTAAAATTAATAAATTTTAGAAATTATGAAGATATACAAATAGAGTTTTCTAAAGGAATAAATATTTTTATAGGAGCAAATGGCGTTGGAAAAACAAATATCTTAGAAGGAATATATGTACTTTCACTTACTAAGTCTAATAGATTTGGTACAGATATGGACCTTATAAAAATGGATACCGATAATGCAACAGTAGAAGGCGAAGTCTTGTATGACGATTATAGTAAATGGTATCAAGTAGCAATAAGCAAACTAGGGAAGAAAGTTTATATAAACAAAAGTCAAATTAAAAAAATATCAGAGTATATTTCTAACTTTTGTGTAACGACGTTTCTTCCGAATGATATTGATATAATAAAAGGTTCACCTAGTATAAGAAGAAATGTTTTAAATATCCAAATAGGGGAATTATATAATAATTATTTGAAGATATTAAATGAATATAATAGCTTATTAAAAATGCGTAATGAATACTTAAAAAGATTAAACATTAATAGTATGGCTGATTATAAATATTTAGATGTAATAAATGAAAAAATGTTAGATTATAGTGTGAAATTATATTCTTTTCGTTTTTCTTATCTTCAAGATATTAATAAAATCCTGCCTATGATATTTAAAAAATTATCTGGTATTTCTGATTTAAAAATAGATTATATAAATAATTTAGGAATAACTGAGTTTAATGAAGAGAAAATAAGAGAAATTTTACTTAATAAATGGAAAAGAAATTTAAGTAAAGAGTTAATGCAAGGTATGACTTTATATGGACTTCATAGAGATGACTTGATGTTTTCTTTGAAAGGACATGATGCTAAGATTTATGCTTCTGAAGGTCAACAAAGATTAATTGTAATTGCTTATAAAATAGCAGAACTTTTGGTTTTTAAAAAAATTAAAGGAGAATATCCGGTTTTACTCTTAGACGATGTATTTTCAGAAATTGATATTAAAAAAAGAAATAATATAATTAAATATTTTAATGACGAAATGCAAGTAATAATTACAACAACTGATATAGAAGAAATAGACGAAAATTTAGTTAAAAATGCAAGAATATTTAAAGTTAAAAATGGCATTATAAAAGGAGGACATAGAAATGGAAGAAAAGGTACAAGGTAGTTATGATTCTTCGTCAATTCAAGTATTAGAAGGATTAGAAGCAGTTAGAAAAAGACCCGGAATGTATATTGGTACAACTGATGTTAAAGGTTTGCACCATTTAGTTTGGGAAATAGTTGATAATTCAATAGATGAGGCTTTAGCAGGATACTGTCATAATATAGAAATAGTTATAAATAAAGATAATTCTATAACGGTTAAAGATGATGGACGTGGTATTCCAACTGATATTCACCCTAAAACAGGAATTTCAACAGTTGAAACTGTTTATACAGTCTTACATGCTGGTGGTAAATTTGGTGGTGGAGGATATAAAGTATCCGGAGGTTTACATGGCGTTGGTGCTAGTGTTGTAAATGCTTTAAGTAAATGGGTAGAAGTTACAGTTTATAAAGATGGTAAGATTAATAGTATTCGTTTTGAAAATGGAGGACACACTGTAGAGCCTCTTCATGAAACTGGTACATGTGATATAAATAGAACCGGTACAACTGTAACCTTTAAGCCTGACCCTGAAATATTTGATACGGATATATATGATTATGAAACTTTAAAAACAAGGGTTCGGGAATTAGCTTTTCTAAATCGTGGTTTATCACTTAATATAAGAGATGACAGGGACCTTGAAGATACAACCGGAGAAACTTTCATGTATGAAGGTGGAATAAGTGAGTATGTTCGTTTTATAAATCAAGAAAAAACACCACTTCATAATGATATAATCCACTTAAATGGGGAAAAAGATGGCGTATTTTTTGAAGTAGCTATGCAATACAATACCTCATATAATTCTAATATTTATTCATTTGTTAATAATATTAATACTCATGATGGGGGAACTCATGAAGATGGAGTAAAAAGAGCTTTAACAAGAGTAATTAATAGTTATGCGAGAAAAAACAATATTTTAAAAGAAAAAGATGAGAGTTTAAAAGACGACGATGTTAAAGAAGGACTTACTATGATTATTTCTTGTAAGCACCCTAATCCTCAATTTGAAGGACAAACAAAAGGTCGTTTAGGAAATAGTGAAGTTAAAAACCTTGCCGATAGCGTATTTGCCGAAGGATTTGAGAGATTTTTACTTGAAAATCCAACTGAAGCTAGAACAATTATAAGTAAAGCCGTTTTAGCAAGAGATGCTAGAATGGCAGCTAAAAAAGCCAGGGAGGCTACTAGAAAAACAGATTTAACAACAACTAATTTCTTTGGAAAACTAAGTGATTGTAAGAGTAAAGACCCAAGTATATCTGAAATTTTTATCGTCGAGGGGGATTCAGCTGGTGGAAGTGCTAAAAAGGGAAGAGATGCTATGACTCAAGCTATTTTACCTCTTCGTGGAAAGATTTTAAATGTTGAGAAAGCAAGGCTTGATAAAGCCCTTGGAAATGAAGAAATAAAAACAATTATAACAGCCTTTGGAACTGGAATAGGCGAATACTTTGATTTAGATAAATTAAGATATGATAAAATAATTATCATGACCGATGCCGATGTTGATGGAGCACACATCAGAGTTTTATTGTTGACCTTATTTTATCGTTTCTTTAAACCAATTGTGCAAACAGGACACGTCTATGCTGCTCAACCACCTTTATATAGAGTAATGCATGGAAAAACAAGAAAGTATATACTAAATGACCCTGAATTAGCTGCTTACTTAAGTTCTTTACCTGAGAATGTTAGAAGCAAAGCTGAAATTGCTCGTATGAAAGGTTTAGGAGAGATGGATGCTGAAGAGTTGAATGAGACAACTATGGATATTACTAAGCGAACACTTAGAAGAATAACGGTTGGAGATTGCCTAGAAGCAGATAAGATATTTGAAAAACTTATGGGGGACGAAGTAGAACCAAGAAGAAAATACATTGAAGAAAATGCTCCTAAAGTTGAAAATCTTGATATTTAGGAGGGTAATATGGAAAATGATAATGAATTAAATGAATTATTAAAAAGAGCAGAAGAAGATAAAAATGAACCTACAACTGATTTAACAGAAGATATAGAAGAAGAAAAAGAAGTAGTTAATACTGATTTTGGTGGGGAATTTCATGAACATGATAAATTAACCGAAGAAAATATTGTTAAAGAAGTATCAGATTCCTTTATGGAATACTCTTTAAGTGTTATTATTTCTAGAGCTATTCCTGATTTAAGGGATGGTTTAAAACCAGTTCATAGACGTATTTTATGGTCAATGTATGAATCAGGTTACACGCCAGATAAGCCACATCGTAAGAGTGCTAAAACTGTTGGAGAAGTTATGGGTAATTATCACCCACATGGTGATTCTTCAATTTATGAAGCTATGGTAAGACTTGCTCAAGATTTTAATCAAAGATACACTTTAATTGATGGCCATGGAAACTTTGGTAATATAGAAGGTGATGGAGCTGCAGCTATGCGTTATACAGAGTCCCGTTTATCTAAGTTATCCCTTGAACTTTTAAGAGATATTAACAAAGATACAGTTGATATGATGAAGAACTTTGACGAGACTTTAGACGAACCGGTTGTACTACCTTCAAGATTTCCTAATATTTTAGTAAATGGTTCAATGGGAATTGCTGTTGGTATGGCAACAAATATTCCCCCTCATAATTTAGGAGAAGTAATAGATGGTTGTATTGCATATATAGATAACCCAGATATTGATACTATGGGTTTAATGCAATATATAAAAGGACCTGATTTTCCAACTGGAGGTATTATTTTAGGTAACTCAGGTATTAAAAAAGCTTATGAAACAGGACGGGGAACAATTACTATTAGAAGTAAAGCTGAAATTGAAGAAGGCAAGAATCATAGTAGTATTATAATAACCGAAGTACCATATGGTGTTAATACTATGGAACTTAAGAACAAAGTTGCTGAACTTGTTCATAATAAAGTAATTGAGGGAATATCTGATTATCATACAGATTTAAAAGATGGAGTAAAGATTACAATTACTTTAAAACGTGATGCTAACCCTCAAGTAGTTTTAAATAATTTATATAAACATACTAATTTCCAAATTAGTTATGGTATTATCTTCTTAATGATAGATGGTAAAACACCTAGAACTTTAGGTTTAAAAGATATAATTTCTAAGTATATTGACCATCAAAAGGAAGTTATTATAAGAAGAACACAGTATGACTTAAAGAAAGCTGAAGAGAGAGTTCATATCTTAGAAGGTTTAAAAATTGCTCTTGATAATATAGACGAGATAGTAAAAATTATTCGGGGTGCTGAAAGTGATGAAGAAGCTCGTCAAAAGTTAATCGCGAGATTTAATCTTGACGAAATTCAAGCTAATAGTATCTTAGAGATGCGTCTTCGTCGTTTAACTGGTTTAGAAAGAGGTAAAGTTGAAAGTGAACTTGCTGATTTGTTAGTTAAGATAAGTGATTATAAAGAAATTTTAGCTTCTAATGAAAGAATTTTAAATATAATAAAAGAAGAAATGTTAGAAATTAAAAAGAAGTATGCTGATGATAGAAGAACTAAAATTGATATGACAGCTATTGATTATATAGAAGACGAGTCTTTAATCCCAGTTGAAAATACTTTAATTGCTTTAACTAAAAAGGGTTATATTAAGAGAATGTTAGTATCTGAATATAGAACTCAAAATAGAGGTGGCGTTGGAATAAAAGGTATGACAACTAATGAGGAAGACTTTGCTTATAAAATGATAAATGCTGAAACTCATGATTATATTTTATTCTTTAGTAATAAAGGAAAAGTATATCGTATGAAAGGTTATGAAATACCTGAATTTAATCGTCAAAGTAAGGGATTGCCAATTATTAATTTATTAGCACTTGAAAAAGACGAGAAAATAAGTTCGGTTATTTCTTTAAAGCCAAATGAAGATGTTTATAGGTATTTATTCTTTATAACTAAAAAAGGTATAGTAAAACGTACTAACTTAGAAGAGTTTGATAATATTAGAAATAATGGTAAAATTGCGATTTCTTTAAAAGAAGATGATGAATTAATTTCAGTTCAAAAGACAACCGGGGAAAATGAAATTATTATAGGTTCTTCAAATGGTCGTATGGTTCGTTTCGTTGAAAATGAAGTTCGGATTATGGGAAGAACAGCCTCTGGTGTAAGAGGAATTGATTTAGGTGATTCAATCGTTGTTGGAGGCGAAGTTATTAATTCTTCAGAAGAGGTTCTAATTGTAACGGAAAATGGTTATGGTAAGAAAACTCCAATTGAAGAGTATCGTTTAACGCATAGAGGTAGTAAAGGTGTTAAAGCTTTAAATGTAACTGAAAAGAATGGAAGCCTAGTAACCCTTAATGCTGTTTTAGGTAACGAAGACTTAATCATGATAACTGATGCTGGTATTATAATTCGTATTTCTCTAGAACAAGTTTCAACTTTACGTAGAGCTACTCAAGGTGTAAGATTAATTAACCTAAAAGATAATCATAAAGTGGCTACGGTTGTTGTTTTAGACAAAGAAGAAGAGGAAGAAACTACAGAAACTCCTGAAAATAAGGAAAATGAGGGAGTTGAAAATATACCTGAAGCTTCTAAAGAAGAAACTGAAAAAGATGCTGAATAGGCATCTTTTTTTAAGACTTAAAAGAGAAATTTATGCGTTTTAGGTATAAATTTGAATATAAAAAGAACCCTTTATTTATAAGGGTTTAGAGCTGCTTTAAGCTTAAAAATGTGGATAATTCCGTTTTTCAAGAAACCGGGTTTTTTAACCAAGTCGGCTAATGTAATACTTAGTTATATTATAATGATAGTATAATTCATTTTTAAAAAGTCTGTCAAGAGTGTTGACGAAAATATGACACATTTTTTCGTTTTGTGATATAATAAAAACCCGTGGTGATATTATGAAAGAAAAGAAGGAAAAAGATAAAGAAAAATATTCTAAAATATGGTGGAGAAAAAAGCCTAATGGTTAAGTAGTTTTAACTCCACTTGGTAAGTTTGAATTATTGTTATCTTTAGTATCATTTCAAATAAGTGATGCTTATGATAATGAATTTTTGAAGTTATTAAAATTTATTCATTATAACTATAATGTGCCTTTAAAGGATAGTTTAACCTATGGAATAAATACTGATGATGAAGCTTCAGCTTTTTCTATTATGCTTACAAATAGACGTTATTTAGAACTATTCTTTGATATGGTATTATCGCAGTCAGGAGCTGACCAATTTGGAAAATTTAGACCTAATGTTTTACCAAGTAAATTATTAGATTACTTTTTAAGTGATAAATATCAAGAAGAAGCAGAGATTTCAAATTTACCTAATACCTTAAAGGATATAAATAGTTTTATACGTAAAAAACTAGCTTATCATGATAAAGAATATTTTGAGAAAATAAATTTATATACATCTAGTTCAAATGAAAATCCTAAAGTATTAAAGAAAATTAAAAAAGAAGTTTAAGATTACTTTTACTTCTTTTTTTCTAATTTAATTTTTATCTTCTTCTTCAAGTTCATTAAATAACTCTTTAACATCAATTTCTAATACATCAGCAAATTTCCAAATCGTACCAAGACTAAAAGTTTGAAGATATTTTTTACTTTCAATATTCATGATAAAACCTTCACTGTAATTGCACAAATCAGCTAGTTGTCTTTGAGTTAAGTGCTTAAGTTTTCTTTGCTTTTTTAAGTTTTGTCCAACAAGATAATAAATATAATTTTCGTCTTTTTTATTGTCTATCAAGCACTCACCTCACTTCATATTTATTGTCTCATGTATTAACTTAAAAAAAGTTCATTTATTCAATGAGGTTTTTTAGGAAATTATTATGCTAAAATGGAATTAGAAAGGAGTATAGAGATGGCTTTATCAAATGGTTCAATAAACAACGGACGTGCAAGAACAAAGGATATTCAAAAAGATTTAAACGAGGCAAGAAAACTTGTTGGAGATTTAAGAAATTATCTTAGTAATAATGAAAATTATGATAAATTTGTAAACGGAACTGATTTTGGAAAAAATCAAAACGATAAAATCCAAAAAATAATCGGACTTTTAGACCAAAACTTAACTGCTGAAACAACAAATTTAACAGCAAAATTAAATAGCTTTTTTAACCGACAAGAAGAGTTAAATCGTCGTGCTGCAGCTGCAGCTGCTGCTGCAAGAGCAGCAAGTGCTAATAGTCAAATCTCACGTTAGGAAGGAATACTATGAATAATTTTAATGCTAATGAGATAGCTGAGATTATTAATAAAATACAAGCTACTCAAAATGACGTAGAACAAGCATTTACAAGAATTGGTAATAATTTTACTTCATTATCAGGAATAGTTGCCAGTGAAGACTCAAAATTATCAGGTACTTGTAATGGTATTAATAATACTTATAGAAATTTATCAGGAAAATTAACCCAAAGTTTAGATGCTGTAAAAACAGCATTAACAAATTATGCACAACAAACATTACAAAACGAAGCTCAAACGGCTCAAAATCTTACAGAAACTCAAGAAGGTTTGGAAAGTGCAAAAAGTGTTTTAGAAAGTCTATAAAAAAGGAGGTAATAAATTATGGCTTTAATAAATGAAAACATTGATAAATTAGATGAACAAATTAGTTTGATGCATGATGGTTTTAATGAGGTATCTTCAACTGTATCAGAAATGACATCTTTTTTTAACAATGATACAAACTATCAAGTATTTGTATCAGGAACTCAAATAGGAAACGAATTAAACGAAAAGTTGAAAAAACTAATAGAAATAGCTAAAAATTTGAATGAAAACGAAGTTCAAAATCTTATTAAAATAACAACACAGTTTTCTCAACTTCAAAGAGATTTAAACAAAGGAGGTAATTAAAAATGAATTTTAATGCAGAAGAATTAAAAAATACATCTAATCATATATATTTGTATTTTCTTGGAAGTGATGCCTCAATTGGGGTTAAACTTTCTTGGATACGACATGCATGTGAGAATGCTAGTGATATTGTAAAATCAGAAGATTCAAATTTGGCAAATACTTGTACAAATTTAGCAACGACTTTTGACCAATTAGAAAATAAATTTATTGAAATTGGTAATAGTTTACAAGAGAATTTTAATAATTATATTAATGAAACTCTTGTAAATGAAAGTGGTGCAACTCAATCTTTAGACGAGATAAATGGAAACTTAGAGTCAATAAATTCGGCTTTATCAAGTTTATAAAATCTCTAATCAAAATTCACAAAAATACTTGTATTAATTAGAAATTTAGTATACAATATAAAACGTGCAATAAAAGAAATGGAACCAGGTCAGAGGTGGAAGCCAGCAGCCTTAACATAACTCTTTTATGTGCACTTTTTGTTTAGAAAGAATAGTTTTATGAATGATGATTATTATATGAATATAGCCTTAAAAGAAGCAGAAAAGGCTTTTAAAAAGAAAGAAGTACCAGTAGGAGCTATTATAGTATTAAATGATAAAATAATTGGTATAGGGCATAATAAAAGGGAATTTACAAGTTTAATAACTAATCATGCTGAATTAATTGCTATTAAAAAAGCTGGTAAGAAAATTCATGACTGGAGATTAAATGAAGCTACTATGTATGTAACCTTATTTCCATGTCCTATGTGTGCAAGTGCCATCATGCAATCTAGAATAAAAAGATTAGTAATAGGAGCACCTAGTCATGATTTAAAGACTAAAAAAATAGTTAATTTAATATTAAAAGAAGAAGATAATAAAAATAGATTAGAGATAAAAGAAAATGTTTTAGAGAGTAAATGTAGTATGCTCTTAAAAGAGTTTTTTAAAGAACAAAGAAAAAATGGTAAAATTAAGTAAATTATTTCGCATGAAATAATTTTTTATTGTATAATAATATATATAGTTTAAGGTGGTGAAATCTATGGAATATCAAGCTTTATATAGAAAATATAGACCTAAAACTTTTAAAGATGTAGTTGACCAAGAAAGTATTTTAAAAATTATTACTAATTCTTTAAAAGAAAATAAAATTTCCCATGCTTATTTATTTTCAGGACCAAGAGGAACTGGGAAAACAACAATTGCTAAGTTATTAGCTAAAGCTATTAATTGTACAGATTTACAAGAAGATTTTTCAACCTGTGGTAAGTGTTCTAATTGCTTGGATATAGAGAATAATAGTCCGGATATAATTGAAATAGATGCTGCTAGTAATAATGGGGTTGACGAGATAAGGGAACTTAAAAGTAAAATAAATTTAGTACCTAATAAATTAAAATATAAAGTTTATATAATAGACGAAGTTCATATGTTATCTATAAGTGCTTTTAATGCTCTTTTAAAAACCCTTGAGGAGCCTCCTAGTCATGTTGTATTTATTCTAGCAACCACGGAGTTTTATAAAGTTCCAACGACAATTGTTTCCAGATGCCAATGTTTAAATTTTACAAGAATTAAAACCGAGAATATAGAAAAAAGATTAAAAGAAATATCTAAAATAGAAAATATAAAAATAGAAGATGAGGCTATTCGGGAAATTGCTCTTTATTCAGAAGGTGGAATGAGAGATGCCTTAGGAATGCTTGATAAACTTGCTTCATATTCTTTAAAAGAAATAACCGTTAAAGATTTTTTAAGTATTAATGGACTTATATCTAAAAGTGATATAGATAACTTTATAAATTTAATACTTACTGGTAAGACCCTTGATGTAATAGAAAAATTAAAAGAATTTGATACTTTAGGTTATGATTTTTCTAAATTAATTGAAAAAATTATGCAAGAAGTAAGAGATTTAATGGTCTTGTATTATACAACAAATGATAAAAAATATAATCCTCAGGATTTATCAGATTTAATTATATGTTTAAATGAAACTTATAATTTATTAAGGGAAGCTGCTAATAGAAAAATAATTGTTGAAGTTAAGTTATTAACATTCATGAATAAAGAAAATGCTAGTCTAGCTAGTAAAAATCAAGAAATAGCAAAGACTAGTTTAGGTGAAGAAAATAAAGGAAAAAGCCTTAAAATAGTTGAAATTAAAGAGCCTAATGTTAGTTTAGAGGTAAAAGAAGAACCTCAAGAGGCAATTTCCCGGGAAATTGCAGAAGTTTCAAAAAATGTTCTTGAAAAACAAAAACCAGAGGGAAATAAACCTAAAAGCCTTGAAAAGTATAAAATTAACTTAGAAGTTAAAAAACAAAGAGTAGATAATACATTTGCTTTAGCTAGTAAAGTTTTAAAGAATATGGCTATTGATAAGTGGCAGAATTTAATTGATTATATAAATAAAGAGGAAACCAGTGAGTTATCAGGACTTTTAAAAGACTGTGAAATTGGAGTTGTTAGTAAGAATAATATTATTTTAGTTACAAAATATGAATCAGTGCTTGATAAATTATATGATAATTGGGTAAAGACTAACGAGTTATTAAAGGAGCTTTTAGAAGAAGAATATAAAGTTGTAATTTTAAGTGATTTAGAATTCAAAGAAGAAGTTAAGAATTATAAAGAACATATGAATGATAAAGATTACTATGTATATAAAGAAGAGAGTAAACCTTTTATAGAGTTTTTGAATAAGGAAGTTGAAAATAATAATAAAGTATGTTACTCTAGTTTAGTAGAAAAGGCAATAGATGCTTTTGGAAGTGATATTGTAGAAGTTGAATAGGAGATGATTTTATGAATATGCAAGCGCTTATGCGTCAAGCTCAAAATTTACAAAAAGATATGTTAAAAGCCAAAGAGGAAATTGATAAGATGGAGTTTACGGCTACTAGTTCTTTTGTAACAGTAGTTGCTAATGGTAAAAAGGAAATATTAAAAGTTACGATTAAGCCTGATAATGATTTTTCAGTAAGTGATATGGATATGTTAGAGGATATGGTTCAAGTTGCTGTAAATGATGTTAATAAGCAAATTGATAAAAAAACGGAAGCTAAAATGGGCAAATATACTAGTATGATGCCAGGTTTATTTTAGATTATGTATCCAAGAAGTATAAGTAATTTAATAGAAGCCTTTAAATATTTTCCCGGAGTAGGAGAGAAAACTGCTGAGAGAATGGCTTTTAATGTTTTAGGAATGGATAAAGTTCAAACTGATTTTTTAGCTAATAGTATAAATAATGTTAAAGAAAAAATAAAAAGATGCGAGATATGTAATAATTTTACAGAAAGTAATATATGTTCTATATGCGAAGATAAACTTAGAAATGCTGATTTTCTTTGTGTAGTTGAAGACCCTAAGACAGTTATTTCTATTGAAAAATTAGGAACTTTTCATGGCTTTTATCATGTTTTAAATGGTTTAATTAATAATACTAATGGTATTAATCCTGAAGATATTAGATTAGATAAATTAATTAAAAGAATAGAAGATGGTAAGTTTAAAGAAGTTATAATTGCAGTTAAGCCATGTTTAGAAGGAGAAATGACTGCTCTTTATATAAGTAATGTCTTAAATGGAATGAATATAACGGTATCCCGTTTAGCTTCAGGTATTCCAATGGGTGCTGATATGGAGTATATTGACCCAATTACTTTAGAAAAAGCATTTGATAATCGTAAAAAAATATCATATAATGAAACCACCAACTCATAAATTTTTATAGGTGGTTTTATGATATTATTAAAATATATAAAAAGGTTTATTTTGGGGGCTTTTATGCTTTATGCCTATAATTTAATAGCTAGGACTTTTAATATAACTATACCGATAAACCTTTATACAATAATAACAGTAGGACTATTTGATATTCCTGGTATTTCAGGACTTTTAGCCTTAAAGTTAATCGGATTGTAGGTGAATTATGTTAGACGATTTTAAAGATAATAATTTTTATAACTATGCTACTAATTTAAAAAAATATTATCATGCTTATTTATTTGAAGTAGATAATATAGAAGAAAGTTTTAAAATAATTTTAGCTTTTACCAAAATGATAATATGTAAAAATCATTATACTAATAATCTAAATTGTAAAGACTGTAATATATGTCATTTAATAGATAAGAATTATTATGAAGATTTAAAGATAATAGAACCAGAAGGAGCTTTTATTAAAAAAGAACAAGTTCAAGATATTAAGAAAAATTTAAGTTTAAAGTCGTCTAGTAATTCAAATCAAGTTTATATTATAAAAGAAGCTGATAAATTAAATAGTTATGCTGCTAATTCTTTACTTAAATTTATAGAAGAACCCGAAGATGGTGTGTATGCTATTTTAATAACAACTAATAAAAAGCAAATACTACCAACAATTTATTCTAGAACCTGTTTAATAAGTTTAAAATCTAATAAAGATATAAATTATAATGAAGATGAGGTAAAATACTTAATTAATTTCTTAAATTTAATTCATGACAAAAAAGAAGCAAGTCTTCCATATCTTAATATGTATTTTAAAGAAAAATATAATACTAGTCAGGAAATAATTAGAGCTTTAAATATTTTAGAAGTTATTTTAGATACTAAATTAGAAGAAAAAATTTTAAAAAATTCTAATAGAACTAGTTCTTTTTATGATATAATAAAGTCGTCTTTTAACTTTAAAGATAATGAATTAATACATTATTTAAAAGTAATTGTAGAGTTTAAAAATAAATTAATTTTAGTACCTAATTTGAATATTAATTTATTTTTAGATAATTTAGCAATAGAAATGGCAAATTTTGAGGTGATTTAGGTGAAAGTTGCAAGTATTAGATTTAATGACAAAGGAAGAGTTTATTACTTTAATAGTAATGATTTAAAATTAAAAGAAAAAGACACGGTAATTGTTGAAACAGAAAGAGGCTTACAATATGGTTTTGTAGTTACAGCTTCTTGTGAAATAGACGAGACTACTTTAGTGACGCCTTTAAAAGATGTTATTAGAATTGCTAATAAAGATGATGAAGAGATTTATAAAAAGAATTTAAAAGATAGTTCTTATGCGCTTAAAAAAGCTAAAAGAATAGTTTTAGAACTTGAATTACCTATGAATATAATAGATGCAAATTATACATTTGATAGACGTCAGTTATTATTTAATTTTACAGCTGATGATAGAGTAGATTTTAGAGAATTAGCTAAAAGATTAGCTAGTATTTATAAAACAAGAATAGAATTAAGACAAATTGGAATTAGAGATAAAGCAAGAGCTATCGGAGGACTAGGGCCTTGTGGTAGGTTTTTATGTTGTAGTTCGTTTTTAACGGATTTGAATAGTGTTACTATTAATATGGCTAAAAATCAAATGTTAGCTTTAAATCCAACTAAAATAAATGGAGTATGTGGAAGACTTTTATGTTGTCTTGCTTATGAAGACGATACGTATACTGACCTTAAGAAGGGTTTACCAAGTATAGGAGAAGAATATCAATTTAATAATAAAAATTATAAAGTAATAGATGTTGATGTTTTTAAAAGAAAAATTAAATTAGAAAATGAATTAGGAATTGAAGAGGTAACCCTTTAATATGGAAGTTTTAAATGAAATAGTTGGGAAAAATTTAAAAATTTATCAAGATAGCGAGTATTTTAAGTTTTCTTTAGATAGTGTTTTATTGCCAGGTTTTGTGAATATTAAGTTAAGAGATAAACGAATTTTAGATTTATGTTCAGGGAATGCTCCTATTCCTTTAATTTTATCTTTAAAAACTAAAATAGAAATATATGGTGTAGAATTACAAAAAGAAATATATGATTTAGCACTTAAAAGTGTAAAGATTAATCATAAGGAAGAGCAAATTAAAATATTAAATTATGATGTCAGGAATTTAAAAGACTTGTTTCAAGGTGATTTTTTTGATATAATAACCACTAATCCACCATATTTTAAGACTTATAAGGAGAGTAAGACTTCTAAAAATCAAGTTAAAGCGAATGCTCGTCATGAAAATACTTTAACCTTGGAGGAATTATTAAGTATATCTTCGTATTTACTTAAGAACAATGCCTCTTTTTATATGGTTCATAGAACTGAAAGGTTAATTGAAATATTAGCACTTTTAAGAAAGTATAGATTGATGCCTAAACGAATTAGATTTATTTATCCTTATAGGGGTAAGAGTTCTAAATTATTCTTAATAGAAGCTGTTAAAAATGGTCATGAAGGATTAAGGGTTGAAGATAGTTTGTATATTTATAATGAGGATTTAAGTTATACCAATGAAGTATTAGAATTATTTAATTAGGAGGGTTTATGGAAAATGTAATTACAAGTGCTCTTCCTTTAATGGAAAAGTATTATAAAGTATGTGTTAAAAATAGATGGAATATGAGGTCTATTACTAAATATATTAAGGCTCATAATTTAAAAGAATTTGAGTTTAGATATAATGTATTTAAGTATTTAGTAATTGGAGCTCAACAAGATTTTTTTAGGTTAAAAGAGTGTGAACAAAGAGTTTTAGTTGGTTCTAAGAATTATCGCTTTATCAATCAATACAAGGGAGTTATTGAAGAAATATCGGAATATATGGACAAAGATTTATTAGGAGTTAATTTTAGTCTGATAACGAAAAATAGCTTATTAGAACTTATTTATACAAATGATGCTAAGTTTCATGATTTAATTAATATCTATTTATTAGCAAGAATTAAAGAGAAAAAAGATTTATTATTAGTAGATAAGTATTTAAAGAGTTTAAAGTTAGATACTCATGATATTTGTTTAAGATTAGCAAGATATGAGCTTAGTATGAAAGTTAGTAAAGATGTAGTTAAAGAAGATTTTAAATATTTATTAAAAGAAGAGGTTAAAACTCCTCAGGAAACTTTAGAAGAAATAATAAAAGCTAAAGATTTTAAAGAGGTTGTTTATATATTTGATAATAGTATAGTAAATGTTACAACCTTGATTAATTTAGTTTTAGAGGCTGAAAAAAATAATACTTTAGAAAAAACTCTTTTGGAAAGTGTCCTTGAAAAGTTAAAATTTTATAATGAATATCAAATTAAAAAGTTAGAATATGATAGAAAGTATGGTGTAATTGATATGGTAGAGTATGATACAAAAGAAGCTAAAAGGTTCGTAAATGAATATTTAGAAAGTAAGTTAAGTTTAGAGAAATTTTTAGAAAATTCTAATATTACTATGAAAGTTTGGGAATATTATGTTAATTTAATTAAACTAGAAGATACGGAATTATATAGAAAATATGAAGCTAGTTGTGGTTTAATTAAAGTTGCTGATACTATTCTTTACTATTTAGAAAATGGAATAGAAGAAGATGGAGTTATGCGTAAGTTTAATGTCCTAGATTATTTTATGCTAACTAGTTTATCATTTGAAGAGTTATACGAGCAAGAAATCAAAGGAAAATATAATAAACACGAAATATATATATTTAGAAGTTTCTTTTCAAGACATCATAGTTTAACACCTTTAACTGAAAGAACTATTCGTTATTTCTATGAAGATAAGTTAATTGTTAATGTAGAGTTTGGGGAAGATAATATGCCAATTATTGGTTCAGGTCATGTTGTAACAAATGAAGAAAAAGAAGAGATTATTAATTTCTTAAGAGAACATAATTGTTTATATGAAAGAACTTTATCCCTTGCTGTTACTAGATATTTTAAAAAATTAAAAGAAAATGAAACTAGTAAAGTTAAAAAGTTAAGTAAAGAAAATTAAAATAGTTTATTAAATAAGGAAAATGTATTATAATAAATAGAATAAGGAGGCTCTATGAAACTAATTGTAGGACTTGGTAATCCTGGTGAATATTACTTAAATACAAGACATAATTTAGGGTTTAGGTTTTTAGATAAGTTTGTTTTAGAAAATAAGCTTGGTGAATTTAAGGAAAAGTTTAATGGAATGTATTTAAAAACTAAAGTAAATAATCAAGATGTAATTTTTTTAAAACCTTTATCATTTATGAATTTATCAGGTGAAGTAGTTATAAAATTTGTAAATTATTATAAAATAAATCCTCAAGATGTTTTAGTGCTTCATGACGATTTAGACCTACCTCTTGGTACTTATAAATTAAGAAGTCAAGGTTCAAGTGGTGGTCATAATGGAATTAAGAATATAATTTTATATTTAGGAGATAATTTTAAACGTTTAAAAATAGGTATTTCTAATAATAAGGAAATGGACACTAAAGATTATGTTCTAGGACATTTTAGTAAGGAAGAAAACGAAATATTAGAAAAAGTTGAACCTAAGATTATGAAGATAATTGACGAATATTTCAAAGTATCATTTAATTCTTTAATGGCAAATTATAATAGGAGAGGCTAAATGCATAATTTATTTGATTTGTTTAATGTAGTAGAAGAGAATAATGTAGGCTTATCAGGAATGACTGATGAGTCTTTTTGCCTTTGGTTAGTAAAGAAGTTTAAAAGTTCTAAAAAGGGGATTTTAGTTTTAACTAGTAATTTAACGGAAGCTAGTAATTTACTTAATATTTTAAATAGTATGACTAAAGATTGTTTATTCTTTCCAATGGACGATTTCCTAACAAGTGTTGCAATTAGTTCTAGTCCTGATTTGATGGTAACAAGACTTGAGACTTTAAATGAATTACTTATTAATTCTAAAAAAATCGTGGTTACCCATTTAATGGGGTATTTAAGATATTTGCCAAGTGTTAAAACTTACAAAGAGAATATTTTAAAATTACAAGTAGGTTTTGAAATTGAACCTCAAAAGTTAGTAGAAAAGCTTTATAATATGGGGTATAAACGAGAAACTTTAGTAACAACCACCGGAGAAGTTGGACCAAGAGGTTTTGTTGTAGATATATTCCCTGTTTCTAGTAATAGACCAATTAGAATAGAGTTTTTTGGTGATTTAATTGAGTCAATTAGAACCTTTGATGAGGAAACTCAAAAGTCTTTAAAGGAAATAAATGACATTACAATTTATCCTTATACAGAGTTTTTACTTACAGATTATAGTAAATTAGAGAAAAGACGCCAAGAAGAATTACCAAATTATACTAAAGACATTGTAAATATTGAAGCCTATTTAGGAAAACCTTTAGTTATTGTAAAAGATTATGATAGATTAAAAAGTACGTATTTAAAGATAGAAGAAGAGATTAAAAATTATAAATTAACTGATAATTATCAGGGAAATTATATGTTTGATTTAGCTCTTTTAGATTATAAGAAATGTTTAAATTATTTAAGTATTAATAACCTTAATATAGGAAATTTAGATAAGTTATATGATTTTAAAGTTAAGGAAGCTCCCAAGTTTCATGAAAATATAGATGCTATTAACAGTTATATTAAAGAAGCAATTAGCCTTAAAAAACAAGTTATTATTTGTTTAAAAGATTATCAGATAAAAAACTTTACGAAGTATTTAGAAGTTCCATATCTTTTAACAGATTTTAATAATTTAAGTTTAGATATTGTTAATATTTTAAATTTTGATTTACAAAAAGGTTTTATATATCAAGCTCAAATAATTCTAACAAGTGCTGATTTATTTAATATACAAGTTAAAAAACATAAGTATAAAACTAAGTTTAAGTATGCTACTAAAATTAATAATATTAATAAGTTAGAGATTGGGGACTATATAGTTCATAGTATAAATGGAATAGGTGTTTATAATGGGATTAAAACCTTAACGGTTAATTCTTTAAAAAAAGATTTTTTAGAGATTTTATATAAAGGTGATGATAAGCTTTATATCCCGGTTGAAAAGATAGATTTAATTAGTAAGTATTCGGGAAAAGAAGGAGTAGTTCCTAAAATCAATAGTTTAGGAAGTTCAGAATGGCGTAAGAACAAACAAAGAATTATTAATAAAGTTCATGATATAGCTGCTAAACTTATTAATATATACGCAAAACGCGAAATGCAAGAAGGCTTTGCATTTTCTAAAGATACTAGTTTACATGAAGAATTTTATAATGAGTTTATTTATACTCCAACGAAAGACCAAGTAAAAGCTTTTTTAGAAATAAAAAAAGATATGGAAAGTAAACACCCTATGGATAGACTTCTCTGTGGTGATGTTGGGTTTGGAAAAACCGAAGTAGCTTTTAGGGCTATATTTAAAGCGATATATGATAATAAACAAGTTTTGTATTTATGCCCAACTACTATTTTATCTAATCAACAATATCAAAGTGCTTTAGAAAGATTTAAGAATTTTCCAATTAAAATAGGACTTTTAAATAGATTTACAACTAGTAAACAAGTAAAAGAAATAACTGATGGTCTTAAAGAAGGTAGTTATGATTTAGTAATAGGAACACATAGATTATTAAGCAATGATATAAAACCTAAGAATTTAGGACTTTTAATAATTGATGAGGAACAAAGATTTGGAGTAACTCATAAAGAAAAATTAAGAGAATATAAGGCCTCAGTTGATGTTTTAACTTTAACAGCAACGCCAATTCCAAGAACACTTCAAATGTCAATTGTTGGAATAAGAGCAATTTCGGTTATTGAAACTCCACCTGTAAATAGATTTCCGGTTCAAACTTATGTAGTTTATGAAAAAGATGAAATCATAAAAGATGCTATTATAAAAGAAATATCAAGAGATGGTCAAATATTTATTCTTTATAATAGAGTAGAAACTATTGATAGTAAGAAGGAAGAGTTAGAAAGATTAGTACCTAGTGCTAGAATAATTGTTGCTCATGGTAAACTAACTAAAACGGAACTTGAAGATAGAATGTTAAAGTTTATTAATCATGAATATGATATTTTGCTTTGTACAACTATAATAGAAACAGGAATTGATATTTCTAATGCTAATACGTTAATTGTTTTAGATGCTGATAGATTTGGTCTTGCTCAATTATATCAAATAAGAGGAAGAGTTGGTAGAAGTTCTCAAATTGCTTATGCTTATTTAATGTATCCGGAGAATAAAGTACTAACCGAAACTTCAATTAAAAGATTGAATACTTTAAAAGAGTTTACGGAACTTGGAAGTGGTTATTCTATTGCTAGTCGGGATTTATCTATAAGAGGAGCTGGAGATATTTTAGGTAGTGAACAAGCTGGTTTTATTGATACGGTTGGAATAGATTTATACTTAAAGATTTTAAATGATGAGGTTAAACGAATTAAAGGCTTAGAAATAGAAGAAGAAAAAATTAAAGACGAGAAACCTTTACTTAATGTTTCAACGCATATAGAGGATAATTATGTTTTAGATAATGACTTAAAAATTGAAATTCATAAAATGATTAATACAATTAATTCTTATGATAAACTTCAAGATGTAAAAACTAGTCTTGAAGATAGATTTGGTAAGATAAGTCCGGAGTTATTAATATATATGCAAGAGGTTTGGTTTGAGAAATTAGCTAAAAAGGCTGGAATTGAAGATGTTCATGAGAGTAAAGATAAGATAGAACTTATTTTTAGTATAGAAAGTACTAAAGAAATAAATGGAGAAGAATTATTCATGAAAGCTTATAATTTAAGTCGTAATTTTAGTTTTAGTTATCAGCATTTACGTCTTTTTGTAACCCTTATTAAAAAGGACTTAGAAAAGCATCCAATTTATTATTTGATAGATTTATTAAAATAGTTTTCAAATAGTTGAAAAAATAATATAATTATATAATAAGAGAGGATTTAATATGAAAAAAAATATAATATTAGTAATTAAAGGTATGTTTATAGGACTTGCTAATGTAATTCCTGGGGTAAGTGGAGGAACTTTAATGATAACTTTAGGAATATATGAAGATTTGATTAATACAATTAGTCATTTCTTTAGTAATTTCAAAAAAAATCTTAAGTTTTTACTTCCTTTAGCTATTGGTTTAGTTTTAGCAGTTTTACTATTTAGTAAGGTAATTGGTTTTAGCTTAGATAAGTTTCCGTTTGCAACTACTTTATTCTTTATTGGTTTAATTTTAGGAGGTCTACCTATTTTATGGAAGAAAGTTTATAAAGAGAAAAAGAGTATTTCTAATTGGTTAATATTTGCTTTAACTTTTCTAGGTGTTATTGTTTTAACATTCTTAAAATCCGGTTCAACTATTGTTAGTTTTGAAAACATTGGAGTAATTGATTATTTGCTTTTATTTTTAGTTGGTGTAATATCAGCTGCTACTATGATTATCCCGGGTATAAGTGGTTCCTTTATATTAATGCTTTTAGGTTATTATAAACCTATAATTGATACGATTAGAAGTTTAACAAATTTTAGTTTATTAGGACATAATATATTGGTATTATTGCCATTTGGTCTAGGTATTATAATTGGTATAATTGGAGTAGCTAAGTTAATTGAATTTTTATTACATAAGTTTGAAATTAAAACTTACTTTGGGGTTTTAGGTTTTGTTTTAGCTTCTATAATTGCTATTTTAACCCCTTTAATGGCAACTAGTTTAAAACTTGCAGAAGGAATAGTTTCAGCCCTTTTATTTGTAATTGGCTTTCTAGTAGCTTATAAGATGGGAGAAATTAATAAATAATAATTATTAATTTAGAAAAACTTTTATTAATTAGTTTGATAGTATTAAGAGAACATAAATTAGAAATTAAAGTTAGTTTATGTTCTTTTTAGTATGTAAATTTTTGTAAATTAATTAAATTGAAAGAAATTTTTAGAGTTTAAAAATAAATTTTAGGAATACTTATTTTCTAAAGGTTTTAATGGTTTAGTTAAAAATAATTTAAAAAAGTTTTAGTAACCTAAAAATTTTTAAATAAAAACCGAGTATATTAATAATAGGAGGATAAAAAAACTTCTAGAAAGGAGGGTTATAAAAATGAAGAAAAAGAATAAAAGGGTTTTTAAAAATAAAGAAAAGGAGTAGAAAAATGACTAAAAAACAATTAAAACATAAAGGTGAAATAATGCTTCAGTCCTATGACGAGGCTTTTAAAATAATGTATGGAAATCCTGAGAATAT
>CANQEQ010000002.1 GCA_947595345.1 uncultured Bacilli bacterium
AGAATGGAAAATATGCTAAACTTAATTATCAATTATTAAAATATAATAAAAAATTAAATTTAAGTTTACTTGAAGTAAATCTAGAAACTGGTCGTAATCACCAAATAAGATTACAATTTCAAAGTCGTGGTTATCCTTTATATGGGGACTCTAAATATGGACATGATGCAAATAAAAATTTAGGATTATTTGCTTACAAATTATCCTTTCCTCACCCAATTAGTAAAGAAATTTTAACTTTTGAAATAAAACCCGACTATGTTCCATTTACAAAATTTTAAAAAATAAAAAAGTCTTTAAGACTTTTTTATTTTAAGACATTATTTGATATGGACTATTTTTAGTTCCATCACCACTAGCTACTTTACTATCACTTTTTAAAGTAATAGTAGGACAAACCGAAAGATTTTCTGCTTCCTTTTTTATAGTTCCATCAGCTGATACAACTGAATTTGACTTAAGTAGCCAATCACTTTTATTATTATTTACATAACTAGTACTAGGAGTACTTCCAACAATATTATTATAATCTTCAACAGATAATAAATCAACTGTAGCTTCATTTGACTTAGAAGTTAACATATTTTCTGTATTATTTAAAGTATTTAAGAAATCATTATTTAAGTACTCATTTACTTCAGTTTCAGTATTTTCTACATTATCACCACTATAAACAGTAACTGGTTCTTCACTTACTAATTTTAAAGATTTATCAGGATTAATTGCCACTACTCTCCATAAATTATTAGAATAATTTACATAATTATAGTTAACACAATCATTATCTCCAACTAAATAAATTGTTCCATCACTACCTACTTTAGTATTTGAACATTTAGAATCATTAATATTACTATCTAAATTTTCATAAACTAAATCAGTCGTTCCATTATATGCATATAAATTAACTTTAAAACCAAAAGTCTCACTTACATCATTTTGAGAATAATTCTCGTCTATCCAAGTATATAGGCGATATTTAGTTGTAAAGTCTTGATTAGTAGAAGTACTATAAATTACTTTACCTTGATTACTACCTTCATATGTAGTATCGTTTAATGAAGAAAACAAAGTAGGTTCTACAATTACATTTCCCTCTTCATCTGCTAAATATACTTTTACATAATCACTACTTAATGTATTATCACTATTAGGTGTTAAATAAATTTCATAATTGATATTTTCATTATTTTTTGATTCTCCAGAGATTGAAAAATCAATATAAGATAATTTATCTAAATTATCTGTTGCATATGTATCACTTAAAGGATAAGCACTTTTTAAATTTATAACTCGTGTTCCCTTTGAATAATTCATTATTAAACTTGCATTTCTTAACGTTATATTATAGCTTCTTGAACCTACTTTAGAATAAGTAAAAAATGCATATGCTGACCCCATTAATAAGACTAACATAATAGCTAAACTCAATACCAAAATTTTTTTATGATTGTTAGTTTTTATATTTTCCATATTACCAACCTATCCTTATAATATATATTTTAGCAAATATTATTTTATTTTTCAATAGAAATATGATATTATTTGAATTTATATTTGTTAAGTTTACTTGCTTCTCTTTTTAAATCTCTTTCTTTAATTGTTTCTCTTTTATCATAATTTTTCTTACCTTTACAAAGTCCTAATAAGATTTTTACTTTATTTTTCTTAAAATATAACTTCAAAGGTATTAAAGTTAAGCCTTCTTTACTTACTTTATCATTTAATTTTAAAATCTCGTTTTTATGAAGTAAAAGTTTTCTACTTCTAGTTTCTAAATGATTAAAGATATTACCTTCCTTGTAAGGCGATATATGCATATTAATAAGAAAGACTTCCCCTTTTCTTATAACACCATAGCTATCTTTTAAGTTAACTTTTCCAAGTCTTATAGATTTAATCTCGGTTCCCATTAAAGAAATTCCACACTCTAGTTCTTCTAAAATAAAATAGTTATATCTTGCTTCTTTATTTAAAACCTCCATTTAACCCTCCAAACTTTTGACCTTAACTTGATTAGAATAAGCAGTTACTACTTTACTATATTTAGTATAATAACTTTTGTAATTATTTAAAATTCCATTATTTAATTTATCATATGGATAAACAATATATCCGTTATTACGGTCTGTATAAATTAAGGTTCCTTCTATATTATCAAAAGAAATAGTCGTCTTTCCATGATAATCAACTTTTTTAATATTTAAAGATAACATAAGTCCAGTTAGACGTTCAACACCAATTTGACTAGATACAAAATTACCTAATGAATAAATTACTAAAGTATCTCCAATATATTCAATTGGTTCAATTACATGAGGATGACATCCAATTATTAAATCAACTCCTAAATCAGCTAAATATTTAGCTATTTCCTTTTGAGCTGTGGTTGGATAAGTCATATATTCTGTACCCCAGTGCATAGCAACAATTAATAAATCAACTTTATCTCTATATCTTTCTATTTCTTTTTTTATTAAATCTTTATCATAGACATTAACTAAATATTCTTTTCCTTTAGGCACGATTAAACCATTAGTATAAGTTGTATAAGACAAAAATCCATACTTTATACCATTTACTTCTTGAATATGTACCTCATCTCTTTCTTCAAAAGAAGAATATGAACCGGCTGCTATAACATTTTCTTTTTGATTCCAATATTTTCTAGAATTTAAAACACCCTTCTCACCCTTATCAATGGTATGATTAGTAGCAAGGGATACCATATTAAATCCAGCATCTAAAAAAGCATCTCCTACTTCAATTGGGGAATTAAACATTGGATAAGTTGAAAGACCTAACTCAACTCCTCCTAAAATTGTCTCTTGATTATAATAAGCTAAATCATAATTTTCTACAATAGGTTTAATATATTTTAACATAGGTTTAAAATCATAACCTTTATAGTTAGCATAACGATGGGCTGTTTGATATACTGTTCCGTGAATTAAGGCATCTCCTACCATAATTAAACTAGCTTCACTCTCTTTTTTAGTATTAACAGTTTTATAAGTAATTTTAACTTCTTTATTAGCTAAACCATCTCTACGAGAAAAATATATTCCTATATATGATGAAATAATAACTAAAACGGTAACTATTAAAAGATTTCTAATACCTCTTTTTAACTTTTTCTTCTTTCCCTTTTTCACACATATCACCCTTTTCTAAAATAAAATCAATTCTACCAAGACTAGGCTCAGCACTTAAAACTTTTATTTTTAGCTTAGTTCCTATTCCATAGATTAAATTAGTAGATGTTTCAACCAAACACTCTGTATTTTCATTATATATAAAATTACCATCTAAACTTTCAACTCTAATCATTCCTTCAATTAATTTATCAGGCAATAATACATACATTCCATAACTTTTAACTCCGGATACTATTCCTTCAAACTCTTCTCCAATATGGCTTTGCATATATTCAGCCATCTTCATATCATTTACAACTCTTTCACACTTATCACTAGCAATTTCTCTTTCACTAGAATGAAGAGCAATCTCGTCAAGTATACTTTCAAAATGATTAACTATTTCTTCGGTTACGCCTTTTTTACTAAATAAATAAGCTCTTAAAAGTCTATGAACGGTTGTATCAGGGTATCTTCTAATTGGAGATGTAAAATGTAAGTAATTCCTAATAGCCAAAGCAAAATGTCCAATATTTATAGTTTGATATTTAGCTTTATCCATACAACTTATAATCAAAGTTGAAAGAACAATATAAACATCTAAATCTTTTATTTTATCTAATATTCTTTGAATAGTATGTTGATTAACATTATTCAAGTTTTCTTTTATATTAATACCAAGTAAACTTAAAGTACTAACAAATTTTCGTAATCTATCAATATTAACTTCACCATGAACCCGATAAATAGTTGGTAAATCCATATTAGAAAACCAAGTAGCTACACATTCATTAGCAACAATCATAAAATCTTCAATTAAATTTTCTCCAGCTCCCCGATAACGTTTTTTAATATCTATAACTTGTCCATTCTCATCTACTACAATTTTAGCCTCTTCCGTTTCAAAATCTACATAACCTTTTCTTATTTTATAAGCCCGAATAATTTTAGATAATTCATACATTTTTCTTAAGGTAGGAGCAAATTCTTCATAACCTTCTGGAACAACATTTTCTTCTAATATTTGATTAACTTTATTATAAGTCATTTGAATTCTTGACTTAATAACTGACTCAAATAAATTGAAATCAACTATTTTTCCATCTTTACTTATCTCAGCGACACAAGAAATAGCTAATCTATCAACACCAGGATTTAAAGAACAAATACCATTAGATAACTTATGAGGAAGCATTGGTACTACTCTATCTGCTACATAAACACTTGTCCCTCTATTTCTAGCTTCCAAGTCAAGTGGTGTATTTTCTTTTACATAGTAACTTACATCAGCTATATGAACTCCCAAAGAATAATTCCCATTAGGAAGTTCTTTTAAACTAATAGCATCATCTATATCTTTAGTATCGTCACCATCTATTGTAAATATTTCTTCTTCCCTTAAATCAACTCTTCCCTTTAAATCCTTTTCAGATACTTCATTTGGAATACTCTCTAACTCGTCTAAAACTTCTTTTGGAAATTCAACATTAAAATCATTTTCAGCTAAAACAGCTAAAATATCACCATCTGGGTCATTTTTATGAGCAACATGCTTAAGCATACTAGCAACTGGCGTTTTAGAACTATTATCGGTTATTTTTATTTTTATAATATCTCCATCAACTAAATCTTTTATTCCTTCGCCTTCTAATCTAATTTTACTTTTATCTTTAGAATTTCTAAGAATACAATATGGAATATTCTTAATTATAACAACTTCAGCAATTAAAGACTTCGGATTTCTTTTAATAATTTTTACAATTTCTCCTTGATAATTATGTTTTAAATCTTTATCCTTAACAACATTTACTAAAACCATATCTCCATTTAGGGCACTATTCTTGTAAACCTCGGGAATAAAAATATCACTTTCTAAATTAGCAACACTTACAAAGCCATAACTACCATCTTTAATACTTTGAAATATTCCTTTATACATATGAGTAGCTAAATCACTATCCGTGAAGTTCATATAACGACCATGCTTAGTAATATACAAATCATACTCTTCTGCCATAGTCCTTAAAACTTCCATAATTAGTTCGTCATCTTCTTTTCCATAATTAAGTTCTTTTAATATATCAATTCCCTCACGAGCTTTTTTATCACTTAATAAATTCTTAATTTCTTCTTTAATCATCTCTTTTTTTTGTTCAATATTCATAAAGCACCAACTTTCATATTTAGTATAGCATTTTTTTACAATTAAACAAAGTATTTTCTTATAAAAATAAATTAAAAAAATAGTTTATATCTAAACTTTTAAATTTTAGTTATAAACTATTAATCTTCTCTTTAAGTTCTGTTTCACTATCTAAATCTAGAAGTAAAGAAGCTTCTCTATTCTTTTTATCTTCTAAATCTAAGTTTTTAAGTAAATAATCCATTATATCTTCTAGTTTCTTAGTTGTATTTTCACGTTCTTTAAATGATAAATCTAAAGTTACTTCTTGCATTTTCTTAATTACTTCAAGCTTATCTATATTAGAAACATCTAAGTAATCTATACTTTTCGTTAAATAATCTATAAAATCTAAGACATATTCATTATATAAAGAAACTGAATTATTTAAAGTATTATCTTGAAGTTCTATACTTTTAGGCTCCATCTCTTTTTCTTTTTGGTAATTTGTATCAAACTTAGCATGCAAATATTTAAGTATTAACTTTCCTTTTGTTTTAATTATTTTATAAAACTCTTTAACAAAGATAAAAGTATACTTAAATAAACTATATATTAAGTTAATACCAATAAGGGAGTTAAATAAAATAAAAATTGTAATAATACCTACTAAAATAAATAGAAAAACTAAAATAATTGTAAATATTTTTCCTTGATTTATATCATTTTTTAAATCAAAACGTTCATATATTCCATCATATAATTTTTTATACATATCCTGCATTTTTTCTATGATGTTAAATAAATTAAATTCTCTATCCGAACGTTTTATTTTCTTATCTTTCCTCTTTTTCATACCAATTCCCCTTTTTTTAGGACATATTATATAATAAAACGTTTAAAATTGCAAATATTTAATTTATTTTAAAGTTTTCTTTAAAGTTTTTATAGCATTTTTTTCAAGTCTTGATACTTGAGCTTGACTAATTCCAAGTTCACTGGCAATTTCCATTTGAGTTTTTCCAATTATATATCTTTTATCTAATATATTTCTTTCTCTTTCGGTTAAATCATTTATAGCTTTTTTTAAAGCTAATTTAGTTTCTAAATCAGTATCATTCTTTTTATCTTCTAATTGTTCGTATAAATAAATAGTATCTCCTCCATCTGAATAAATTGGTTCAAATATACTAATCGGGTCAGCTAAAGCTTCAATGCTTGCTAAAATTGCATTAGCATCTTCTCCTAATTCCTTAGCTATTACTTCAATACTTGGAACATAACCTAAAGTATTTGTAAGTTCATCTCGTTTATTAATAGCTTTATAAGCTAAATCTTTAATACTTCTACTTACTCTAAGCAAACTATTATCTCTTAAATATCTTCTTATTTCCCCACTTATCATAGGAATAGCATAGGTTGATAACTTAAGTCCTAAATCAACATTAAAATTATCTATTGCCTTAGTAAGACCAATTACTCCTACTTGAAATAAATCGTCTAAATTATCACATTTAGTAGCATATTTTTTTAAAATTGATAAAACTAATTTTAAGTTTCCATTTATAAGTCTTTCTTTAGCTTTTAAATCTCCAGCATGAAATTTATTAAATAATTCTAAAGTTTCAGTACTTGTTAATACTTCAAGTTCATTGGTATTTACTCCTGTAATTTCAACTTTATTTCTTGCCAAAATAAAATCTCCTTTCATATCTATAATGATAATTAAGAAGATTTTTATACAAATTAAGTTTTAAATATATATTTTTTTTGAATACGATAACCTATAAAATAAATCGTAACATCAACTATTATTTTAAGTAAAGTTTCTAAAACATTTGGAAAAATATTATGTAAAAGCATTACACAAATAGCTGAAGTTGTCATAGTTCCAAAGGTATAGAAATAAAACTTTACAAGAATTTTATCACTTCTTTCATGACTATTAAAAACAATATTTTTATTTATATTAAAATTAATAAACCCGGATATTGCTCTTGCAAAAAAAGTTCCCATTATTATTTTAATATTATTATTAAGGTTAACAAAAGCACTTATAAAAATAGTAAATACAAGCAAATCAACAAAAGACGATAATAAACTAGATAAAGTAAATTTTATATATTCTGTAAATAAAACTTTATAAATAATAATTGGGTCAAGGGTTTTAATAAACTTTGATTCACTTTTCTTATAATAAATTGTTGTAATAGGTACTTGAATAATCATGATTTTTTCTTTAACTAGTTTAATTAACATGCTCATTTCATATTCAAATCTATCGCCACTTACTTCAAGTGATAAATTAAGATAACGATTAGGTATTCCTCTTAAGCCAGTTTGAGTATCTGATATCATTTCTCCATACAATAACTTAAATAAGAAAGAGGTTGTTTTATTTCCAAACCGATTAGGAAAAGGAACTGTTTTTAAATTAAAATCCCGAACTCCTAAAATAACACTATCTTGATTTCCAATAAGCTTTATGGCTACATTTATAATATCACTTGGTAAATGTTGATAATCAGCATCAACTGTAACAATACCTTTATATAAATTTTTATAATTTTCTAAATAATAATTAATTCCAAACTTTAAGGCTCCACCTTTTCCTTTATTAGAAGCATAACCTATAACATCACATATTTCCATACTTTCAAGTTTTAAAAAGATTTTTTCACATGATTTATTAGTACTACCATCATTTACAATTATAATTTTTTTAAAATCTCTACTTAATTCTGTAACTAACTTTAATAATTTCTGACTAGGATTATAAGCCGGAATTAATATAACTACACCATCCATACTAAGATATTGTCAATGTTCCCGTAGTAGGATAAATCTGAATAAAAGTATTTCCATCAGACACATCTATTTCCTCTCCATTTTCATATTTATAAACAGTTGCTTCAGTACGACTTGGTTTAGTCCAGGTTATTGGAATTGCATAACCATTAGTAATATAGTATCCTTTTCCACTTCCAACATTACTTAAATCTTGATGGCCTTTTTTAGATATTGTTGTATATTTAACTGAATAAACTATAATATTTTTAAATTTATATTGCTCACCGGTTACTAAATCTGTATGTTTTTGACCACCCATAAAACGATAATAAACTTTCTCATCGCTATTATATTCATAACTTGAAGTTTGATAATAAGAATATTTAATAGAAACTTTATTAGCAACTTTATTATTAGCTATTTTAGATAAATCTACTTCGTCGGTTGTATAATTAAGTAAATAATCTTTCTTTCTTTCATTACGATATTTCAAATCAGCTATGGCTTTTTTCAAATTAGCACTAGTTGTAAAAGCAGTATGTTCAATTGACCTATTTAAGGTTTTATCACGATAGAAGTATTTATTAGCAAATGTATTTCCATCAATGTCATCAACTCCTAATTTTTTGATGTCATTATAAGCATAAGTTGAACCACCAAAATGTACATATATAGCATCACTTTCAAGAGCATAATCTAAGTAATTATGTCTAGCACTACGAGCTGAACCGATTTTTTTTACATCTTTATCTTGAGTATATAAAGCCATCATTCTAGTAATTCCACCTTCAACCATCAACTCATATATAATATAAGCATCACTAAGACCAGCTTGAGGCCAAGCATCATGGTGATTATTAATCATCATAGCAATAGGACGTCTAGTATCTTCTAAATCAACTATTTGAACTTTAGGTTTTTCTATAGCACTTTCTAAACTCTCTCCTTTAACTATTTTATATTTACTTTCTCCATTAAAAGAAATTAATAAAACTCCACCTACTCCAATAAGTAATACTACGGCTATAATTAAAATAATCAAAGTTTTCTTATTTAACTTCTTTTTACTTTTTTTATTTTTCTTTGCTTCTTTCTTTTTTTGTTTTTCTCTTTCTTCTACTAACTCTTCATAGTCAGGTTCATAATTATTATAATTATCGTTCATATTTCCACCTACCTTAATATATTATAAACTAAAACATTTAAAAAGGAAATAGCAGATGGCGAAAATTAGCAAATTTTATTATAAAAGAATGACTTAAAGCCATTCTTATCTAAACAACACCCATAAATTTTTCATAAGCTTCTATAACTTCATCTGGTTTACCTATCATTTTAGTCTCCCCTTCATGAAGCCACAACACCTCATCACATAATTCCCGAATTGTATTATTATCATGAGAAACAATAATAACTGTTCTTTTGTCATCACTTATTAATTCTTTCATTTTATTATAACTTTTCTTTTTAAATTGAGTGTCTCCAACACTTAATACCTCATCAATTAACATAACATCAGTTTCTAAAACAGCTGTAATAGCAAAAGCAAGTTTAGAATACATTCCGGAAGAATACGTTTTAACCGGTTTATCTATAAAGTCTCCAATATCAGCAAAATCAATTATTTCTTGTTCTTTTTCCTTAATTTTCTCTTCACTAAAACCTAAAAGCATTCCTGATAAATATATATTTTCATAACCAGTTAAGCTTTTATTAAACCCTACTCCAATTGATAATAAAGAAACTGTATTACCATGTAAATTAATTTTTCCTTTATCCGGCGAAAAAATTCCTGTAATAGACCTTAACATAGTTGATTTTCCACTTCCATTACGACCAATTATTCCTAAGATTTTTCCTTCTTCAATTTCAAATGATACTCCCTTAACAGCTTCTACAATATTACTTTCCGGAAGTCCTCTTAATTTAGACCAATATTTTCTAATAGAAACTCTTTGAACTCCACGATATGTAATATATAAATTTTCAACTGTAACTGCAATTCTTTTCTTCTTCATTATATCACCTTCGCATAAGTATTTTCATTTTTATGAACTAAATGAACTCCTAAAACACATAAAACTAAACCAATACCAAACCATAAAAGCAAACCTTCAAAACTTGGAAGTTTAGAATATAAAACAACTTTTCTTGATTCACTCATAATAAAAGCAATTGGATTAGCTCTTAATAAAATATATTTTAAAGTTCCATGTAAACGGTCATTTATATTATAAAATACTCCTGATAAATAAAAGATTAATTTTAAAGTTATATCTGTTAAATTCTTAAGGTCATCTATAAATACTCCAAAATGCATTAATATAAGACCTATGCCAAAAGATACAATATATAAAACCGGAAGAATAATTAAAATATATAGTATATAAATTGTAAATGGTACTTTAAAACATAACATTAAAATAACCGTTAATATCATAGATATAAACATCTTAAATAAATAAGTAAAAGATTTAGATAAAAGCAAAATATACTTAGGAATATAAACTTTACTTACAATATCTCTATTTCTATTAATTAAATTAACACTTCCATTTAACATACGCTTAAAAAAGTCCCAACAAGTTAAACCAATAAAGACAAAAACTGAAAAATATTCGTCTTTAGAATGGAATATAACCGTGAAAACAAAGGTATAAATTAACATAAATGCCAAGGGTTCTATTACCCACCATAACCAGTTTAAATAAGAATCAGCAACTTCACTTTTAAGTTCAGCTTTAGCCGACCTAATTGCATATCTAAAATATTTTTTCAAATTCTTAAAAAACAATCTCATAATAACACCTCAAATCAGCAAGAATTTAAAATAAGTAAAAATCATTAAAAGTATTATCTATAAAAATATAAGACGGTTTTTAAAAATATTTTTATTTTTTCTATGAAATTCACTTATACTAACCATTATACTATATCTTTGATTATTTTTTAAGACCTTTTTTTATTTTTTTTAAATTTAATAAGATTAGATTATTTAATTTATTTATAATTTTATATTCTTTATAATTTTCTAAAATTGTTTACAATGGCTAAAAAAAATAGTATAATGTTAGAGTTAGTTCTTAAAACTTAAAGGAAGGAGGATTATTTTTTAATGAAATCAGAGTCTAATAAAACTCGGTTTGTTATTTTAGGCGGATTAGGTGAAATTGGTAAAAATATGTATGCAATTGAGCATGAAGACGAGATTATAATCATTGATGCTGGTATTTCGTTTGCTGAACTTACAATGCTAGGAATTGATTATACTATTCCCGATTATACATATTTAAAAGAAAATGAAAGTAAAATTAAAGCATTATTTATAACTCATGGACATGAAGACCATATTGGAGCTATTCCTATTTTAATTCAAAATATTGATATTAAGAATATCTATGCTCCTAATCAAGCTGCTGAGCTTATAAAAATGAAGTTAATTGATAAAAATATTCGTTTTGATAACTTATTTACTTATCAAAGTGATGATGTTATTAAATTTAAACATTTTACAGTTGACTTTTTTAGAACTACCCACTCTGTTCCTGATTCACATGGAATAAGAGTTAAAACTCCAAATGGAACAATTGTTACAACCGGTGATTTTAAATTTGATTTTACGCCCATAGGACCAATGGCTGATTTGCATAAAATGGCAAGAATTGGCGAAGAAGGAGTTGATATTCTAGTAAGTGATTCAACCAATGCCTTAAATGATGGTATATCTAATAGTGAATCATCAGTTGATAGAGCTCTAAATGATATATTTGACAGTGAAACAAATTCTAGAATAATTATAGCAACCTTCGCTTCTAATATATATAGATTAAAACATATTGTTGAAACTTGTTATAAACATAATCGGAAAATTTGTATATTTGGTCGTAGTATGGAATCAAATATTGAAATATCTATTAAGGGTGGTTATATTAATCATAAAGAACTATTTATTTCACCTGAAGAAGCCAATACCCTAAAACCGAAAGAAATTTGTATTTTATGCACAGGTAGTCAAGGAGAACCTCTAGCTGCCCTATCAAGAATTGCTGATTTAGAACATAAACATATTAAATTAAGACCAGACGATGTTGTAATTTTCTCATCAAGTCCAATTCCAGGAAATGGTCTTAGTATTTCAAGAACAATTAATAAACTTTATTTACAAGGGGTTAAAGTTTTCACGAATACTACTAATTCTAATATTCATACATCAGGTCATGCTAATAAAGAAGAACTTAAATTAATGATTAGATTACTAAAACCTAAATATATGTTACCATTTCATGGTGAGTATCGTATGTTAAAAAGTCATGCTGACATTGCTGTTATGTGTGGAATTCCTAAAGAAAATATTTTTATTCTAGATAATGGAGATACTCTAACTTTAGATAATCATAAAATAAGTATAGGTGAAAAAGTTAAAATGGACGAAGTCTATATAGACGGAAACCGAGTTGGTGAAGTTCAAGTTCAAGTAATTCGGGATAGAAAAATCATGGCCAGTGATGGAATTTTAGTAATTGTCATGAACATTGATATGCATGAAAAGAAATTATTATCTAAACCTAATGTTGTAACACGTGGTTTTATTCAAGTAAATGAAAATGAAGAATTAATAAAAATGTTAGAAATTAAATCAAGTTTATTAATTACTAATAAATTAAAAGAAAGTAATATAAATTTTCAAGATATTAAAAGTTTTATAGGTGCTAATATAAGTAGCTATATCATGGAACTAACTGGAAGAAAACCAATTATATTACCTATTATTTTAGATATTAAAAGAACTAATCAAGAAAACTGATTAGTTCTTGCTTTTTTTATTATTTTATATTATTATTTTCTTAGGTTTAATCTATTTTAAAATGTCGCCTAACAACTTCTCTCCGTGGAGCACTGTTGCAATTGTCTTTAATGTTATCCCGGCTGGTGAGTTAAATAACAATAGAGTTTCTAACACTAATGGCGTGCGCATGAGATTTTAATCAATTCTTTTTAAACTACTAAGGTATAAGAAAAGAGATTAAAAACAAGATTAAACCTTGGATAATTCCTAAAAAAATAATATAGTTCTTTGATAACATTTTTTATCAAACTAAAACGTATTGTAATTTGCTATATTTTATATATAGCATTTTTTATTTAGCTTTGATTTTTTCTAAATAATTACAAGTATTATTAGTAATCTTATATTTAAGTGGAAGATAATACTCATTATATTTATCTTTATTATAACAAGTTACTTTATTAAAATACTTACTTTTAGAAATAGTAAAATCTGGGCTAGCATAAACATTTTCTAAAATTCTATCTAATGTTTCATAAAAAGACATATGTTTAGAATTAAGATATTCTTTATAACTGTTATATTCTTCATTATTGTACTTAAAACTAATATCTAAAATATTATAAAAATATAAATTATTTTTTACTTGAACTTTTCCAAGTAAATTATTTTCATATACTTTAATATCTTTAAATACTTCTTCTCGTCTTATATGAAATTTATCTAGAACTTGTTTACTAATATTACCATTTTTACTTAAAAGATAAGACTCTAAACTCATACTAGTAACATTATTAGAAACTACTCTATAATTTCCAGCACAAGTTGAATAAAAACGATAGTTATTAATATCAGCTACTAAATATTCCTCTTTATTACAATTAATTAAACCCGATACGCTTACTTTATTTTGAAATAAAGGAATAGCAACCATTAAATTAATAGTTAAAGATGAAAGAAATAAAGAAAACAAAATATAATAAATAATTGTTAAAAATCTTCTATTTATTTTTAAAGTAAAAGCTTTAGTTTCTATTCCAAATTTATTTTCTTTAAAAGTAAAATCTAAAAGTATTCTAGATATAAAATCCTTTAATTTAGTTTTATATATTAGTAAATAAAAAATAAATGAAAAAGTAATATTCAAAATAAAATCGTCTATATCTACTACTCCAAGTTTTAAAAAATATTCCAAAAGTTCATAAGCAATACTTAATAAAGCTATAAAAGGTATTAAAACATACCATTTTTTAAATTTATTATTTATATTCGGTAAAATAATTATAAATGGTAAAAATTTAAAAATTTCTATAACTAAACTTTTTAAAGAACCATATAGTTTAATATCTTTAATAGTACTTATAATAGATTTAAAAGGAACTAAATTAATGTAACCAAATCTATAACCATTAAAAGTAGTACTATAAATGCCACTTGTTAATATAATTTCAAGTAAAAATACACTATATAAAACTAACATTAAACTAAGCGTTTCTTTTTTAATTTTTTTATCACTTGTTATAAATAAACTTAAAAACAAAATAAAGGGAATAATTAAAAATAAAAGGTAATCATCAGGTGAAGAAAAATCATATATCTCAAGACTTCGCATAATGACTAAAATAAAAAAGAAAATAATTAAAGCCATAGTACTTAAATAATTAATTATTCTTTTATTCATAGAACCTCCTTTCACTTTCAGTTTAATTTTTAAAACCCTAAAAGTAAAGGACTTATTAAGCCCTAAGCCAATTATTCTTTTATAAAATCTAAATTTATCAAATATTCTTGATTATTATTTTCATTTACTAATTTTAAATAACTATTATTAATAATGTTTTTAATATCTTTATAATCTATATAATTATCAAACTTTTTATTAGATATTAATACATAATCTAGAGAATTAGTTGTTAAAACTAATTTATCTTCTTCATTATTTTTATAATGATACTCAACTTTAGTATAATTTTTTATATCATTTTTAAGACTACCTAATTTTAAATAAGACTTATCTAAAGATAAAACTGCAAGTCCCTCATTTAATTCTAAATCTCCATCTCCACTTACTAAATAAACTTCTTGACTATTCATATTATATATATAATAACTAATAAAACCTAAAACTACCACTACTACTTCAATTATAAAAACTCTAAGTAATCTTTTTAATTTCTTATTATACTCTTTTAAAATATTTATAGAAACATTATCTATTTCCTTTTGATTATCTAAAGTTTTATATTCACCTAATAATATTTCGTTGACACTTACATTAAAAATCTCACTTAAAAGCATCAAAGAATCAGGAGTTGGCATATTAATACCCCGTTCCCACTTAGATATATTCTCTCTTGATGTTAGAAGTTTAAGACTTAACTCTTGCTGTGTCATATTTTGAGTTTTTCTAAGCTTGGCTATAAATTTTCCAATTTTTTCTTGTTCCATATTTAAACATTACCCATTTCTCTAAATAAATCAGTATATTCTAAAGTATCTTCTAAATTGGTTTCTATTTCTATATTAAGATATTTTTCAAGAATACTTTTATTTTCTAAAACTTTAGAACCTACATAATTTATATAACTAGGGTCTTTCTTTAATAAAATTTTAGCTAAACTAAGATTATTCTTAGCTAAACTTGAATAAGTTAAATAAGTACTTATATCTTGTTCTAGACTATCTTTTAAATCTCTATATAAAATTAAATCTATTTCTTTATTACCTAAAAATCTATCTGATAAGATATATAGGGAATTATCAAGGCCATAGAAACCAGCAAATATATAACTAAGATATGAACTTTCTCGCATATTTTCTAAAATAAATTCAATTGGCAAAATCCTGGCATCTACTAATAACAAAACTTTAGGATTTCGTTTCATAAGTTTTCTAATGTTATCTATGTTATTTCTATCAGCTAATGATAAATAATTATATAATTTATAATTTTCTTTAATTCTTTTTAAGACAACTGGAAAAGAAAAAGTTACTTTATTTAAACTGTTTAAATAATTAGCAATTACTAATCTAATCTCATTATCCTTATACTCAGAAATTAATAAATCTTTATCTAAAAATATATCTCTATCCTCTAATTTTCTAATAAATTCTAAAATACTAGTAGTTACTTCTAAAGGTGTTTTAAATATTTTTTTTAATCTTTTACTAAAATGAGTGATTACATCTTCTTTTAATAACTCGTCATATAAAAGTTCTTTTTTAGTTTCATTTATTAAATTAATAAGGTCAATAGCTTTTAATTCTTCTTCATATTTCATACATTACCTCCTGACTATTTTTTTAATTCTTCTAATAATTCTAATTTCTCTTTACTACTTAGAAAAGCATAATTTAAAGCATTTCTATTTATCTTTTTAAAATCTTCTATGGTAAATGGAAAAGTTTTTAATAATTTTTTGTATTCTTCACTTAAAGTAATTCTTGAGACTGTCATATTATCAGTATTTACTAATAAATTAACTCCTTCTTTATATAGCTTATAGATGGGATGCTCTTTATATTCAAGAAAAGCTTTAGTTTGAATATTACTAGTTGGACATACCTCAAGCAAAATATTATTGTCTTTTACTTTTTTAATCAATTCAGGATTACCTATTATTTTAACCCCATGACCAATTCTTTTAGCTCCAAGCTTTATAGCAAGTTCTATATCTCTTGGTGAGTCTTCCCCAGCATGAATAGTAAATGGAATTTTTAAAATTCTAGCTAATTCAAATAATTTCTTATAATCACTTAAAGGATATTTTTTCTCATCTCCAGCTAAATCAATCCCCCCTACACCTTGGTTTAAATACTTTTTAGCTGTTAATATGGTCTTTAAATTCTCCTCATATGAGGCTCCACGCATTAAGCATAAAAGTAAATTTATTTTAATCCCTTTAACTTTTCTAACACCATCTAAAACAGTTTCAACGATTGTATCATAAGATAAATTACCTTTTAAAAGAAGTGGTGCAAATCTAACCTCAGCATAGATAATATTATCACTTCTAAGTCTTAAAGCTAAATTATAAGCTACTTCTTGTAAATTCTTTTTACTCTTTAAAAGATTAATTGAAAATTCAAACTTTTTTAGATAATCACTTAAATTAGAATTATTTTTAGAAACTTCCATTTTACTCCTTACAACCCTCTCGTCTATTTTAGATAAAGTACTAGCAAGTTTTGGAGAGACTGAACCATCTAAATGAACATGAAGTTCTATTTTTTTTAATTTCTTAATATCACTGTCCATCTAATCACCTCTTTTTATTTCTAATTAGATTATATCAAATAATTGTCTTATTTTAAAGTTTAGAAATTAAAATATTAGGAGCACTTTTAATAAATTTTAAAGATTAGTCTATAAGCTAAAAATAACTTATAGACTAACAAACTTTTATTCAGGTAATTAAAGGTGATAAATTTTTGATTTTTAATAATTATAAGCATTGAAAGGGATTTAATCTTTAAATTAAAAACTTAAAAATAATTAGAGAAATAAACATGTATTTTTTTAAACTAAATTTGGTTCTAATTACCCGAACGCTTTTAACTATAACAAAGAAATATAAAAAATACAAATGTTAAAATTGCTCTTAATTTTTAGGAAAAACTTAAAATTTTCCCTAATCTTGAAAAAATTTCCCTAGAGAATTTTTCATTTTTCCTAAAAAAAATCTTCAAAAATAAATTTTTAAAGATTTTTAATTTAACACAATTTGACACATATTTTTTTTATTTAGATAACAAAAACTTCTTGATTTTTTTATTTTCTAATTTAAGTTTTAATCTTTTAATAAGATATTTCTTAGGCATTTTTTTTAAAACTTCTCTATTAGTTGCCATTAAATTATTATAATAATAAATAACTTCTAAATTAGTAGGCTTCAAAGTACCAAAGAAATAATTAATTTTTTGAGCTCTTCCTTTTAAAGCCTTTATTACTAAATAAGTTTTTTTATTATCTATTACTATTTTTTCATTTACAATATGATAATCCATAAGAATTATAGCTTTTCTAACTTTTACAAATTCATTGTTAGGAGCTACAATTATTGTTTCTATATTTTTTAAATTTTCTTTATTATTTAAAATTTCACTTATTAAAATTCCACCCATACCAGCTATAACTATGGTATTTATATATCCTGGAATATTATTTATACCATCTTGTTTTAAAACTTTAATTTTTTTACTAAATCCTAGTTTCTCTATATTACTTCTAGCTATTTCTAAAGGTTTTTCATTTATATCAGTTGCAATTACTTTAACATTTTTTTTATTACTTACTAAATAAATTGCTAATAAGGCATGGTCTGAGCCAACATCACATACATAAGAATTATCAGGAACAAAAGAGGCTACTGTTAGTAGCCTTTTAGATAATTTCATTAATCAGTTAAGAAATCTTTTAATTTACGAGAACGACTTGGATGTCTTAATTTTCTTAAGGCTTTAGCTTCAATTTGACGAATTCTCTCTCTTGTTACATTGAATATTTGGCCAACTTCTTCAAGAGTTCTACATTGACCATCATCAAGTCCAAATCTTAAACGTAAAACTTTCTCTTCTCTTTCTGTTAAAGTTAATAATACACCTGATAATTCTTCTTTTAACATACCAATTTCTGTAAATTCTTCAGGAGACATAGTTCTCTCGTCTTTAATAAAATCTCCTAAATGTGAATCGTCTTCTTCTCCAATTGGAGTTTCAAGACTTACAGGGTCTTGGCTAATTTTATATACTTCCCGAACTTTCTCTAAAGAAATTCCTAATTTTTTAGCAATTTCTTCATCCGTTGGTTCCCTATTTAATTCTTGTGTTAATTGACGTTGTACTCTGGCAAGTTTATTAATTGTTTCTACCATATGAACCGGAATACGAATAGTTCTTGCTTGGTCAGCTATGGCTCTTGTAATAGCCTGTCTAATCCACCAAGTAGCATAAGTTGAAAATTTATAACCTTTTCCAGGGTCAAACTTATCAACAGCTTTCATAAGTCCAATATTACCTTCTTGAATTAAATCTAAAAACAACATTCCTCTTCCAACATATCTTTTAGCAATAGAAACAACAAGTCTTAAATTAGACTCAGCTAACATTGTTTTAGCATGCTCATCACCTTCCGTTGCAAGACGTGCATATTCAAACTCTTCATCACTTGTAAGCAAATTAATACGTCCTATTTCCTTTAAATACATACGAACTGGGTCATTTATTTTAATATCTTTAGAGTTAGTTAAATCCTCTAAAATTTTATCAGGAGATTCAATTTCTATACCAGCATCGTCTTCTCCTACTTCTTCTTCTGAAGTAATATCTATTTTATTTTCAAGTAAAACATTATATAAGTCATCTAATGAGTCAGCATCAACATCTAAACCTTTTAGTTCATTTGCAAGTTGTTCATAAGTTACAAATCCTTTTTTCTTACCTTCTTCTACTAAGGATTTTTTTCTTTCTTCAAAAGTTTTAACTTCACTTACCATTATTTTCACTCTCCATTTTAAGTTTCATGATTTGGTTACTTATTTTAGCTTGTTCAAGAGGGTCAACTTCATTCATTATTAAATTCTCTAATCTTTTGATTTCAAGAGCTTTATTATAGTTTTTAATTACCATTAAATAATCTAAAATAGTATTACGATTAGGATTATTATCAAGGTCAAGGGCTAAAATATCATTGAAAGTCTCATTTAAAACATTATTATTCTCCATATATGATTTAAAATCTGCCATGTTTATATAGCCATATTTTTCATAAAAATAAGAAATTTCTCTTGCTAAAATACGATACGAATCAATCGGAAAATATAAATGGCTATTAATAACTAAATTTATTACATCACGATTTGTTAACATATAATAGATTAATGTTTGCATAGCTTTTTCATATTTATCTTTTTTACTCTTTTTAGGTATTACTTTAATCTCTTGTTCTTTTTCTTTATAATCCTTGGTATTTAATATCTCATTTAACTTTTTTTCCAAAGTATTATACCATACATTAGTTTCATTAGCAAGATTTTTTAGCATAATTTCCCGTTTTATTTCATCAGATACTAAACTTATCTCCCCTAAAACTGAATTGATATAATTAGTTAACTCCGTACTACTTTGAAAATTAACCCCTTTTTTTAATATTTGAATTTTATAATCATTATAATTAATGGCACTAGAAATCAAAGATTTAAACTTATCTTCTCCGTATTTTAAAATAAAATCATCCGGGTCTAAGTTATCACTTAAAGGAATAACTTTAACATTAAGTCCAGCTTCAACTAACATTTTTCCATTGTTAATTGTAGCTGTTTGACCAGCTTTATCACCATCAAGGGAAAGATAAACGGTATTAGATAATTTTTTTAATAAAGATATTTGATTAGAAGTAAGCGAAGTTCCCATCGTAGCAACACAATTTTTAACTCCAATTGTATAAGCTCTAATAACAGCCATGAAACCTTCCATTAAAATAACATATTTACTTTTTCTAGCTTCTTCTTTAGCTCTATGATAATTAAATAAATTTTCACCCTTTTTAAAAATAACAGTTTCTTTAGAATTTAAGTATTTATTAGTTTTTTCTCCATTATAAATCCGACCTGAAAAACCATTTACAACTCCTTTAGTATTATAAAGAGGAAAGATTATTCTATTTATATAAGTATCATAGTTATTAGTAGTAAGTCCTAAATCATTTAAAACTTTTAAATCATATCCCTTTTTCGTTAACATATTAGTTAAATTATCTCTTTTATCTAAAGAAAGTCCTATTTGAAATTCTTTAATTATATCCATAGTAAGGTGTCTATTAGCTAAATATTCCCTAGCTTTAGTACCTAAAGATGATAAAAGATTATTTTGATAAAACTTTAAAGCTATATCATATATGTCATAAAAAACTTTATTTTTATCTTCTTTAATAGGTCCACTATCAATACTAATTCCAATTTCCTCTGCCACTATCCTAACAGCTTCTTTAAAAGAAATATTTTCAAACTTCATTAAAAAATTAAAAACATTTCCAGCTTCACCACAAACAAAACATTTATAAATTTGTTTTTCTCTTGATACACTTAAAGAAGGATTTGTATCATTATGAAAAGGACAAAGACCAAAATAGTTCTTGCCTTTTTTTTCAAGTGTTATATATTTACCAATAAATTCAACAATATCTGTATTTTCCCGAATTTTATTTAATAAACTTTGTTCCATAAACATCCTTCCATAAAGAATATTTTAACACAATTTAAAGTAAATTAAAATTGTTTATTATAAATTTATCTTCTTAAAGATTTAATACCAATTATCTTAGAAGGCTCCTCTATTTCTTCTTCATGATTTAATTTATCTATTATGTTTCTATTTAAACTACTATAATAGTTATCGTCTTTTATATCTAGAGCTTTTTCACGCATTCTATAAATATTAACCTCACCTAAATCTTCTTTATAAGTATCTATATACCATCTTTCATTTGGATTATAGTTTCTATTAATACTATTTTCTATTCTATAAGAAATATCAAGTCCGACTTCTTTTATTTTAAATTCATATTCTTTTTCCTTGCATAAAGTAATTAATTCTTGTTTTTCATGTCTTATTTTTCTATATTTTTCTTGTAAATGTTCTTCTCTTTTATTAATTTTTTTATTAGTTCCATATAAAATACCTGAAATGATACTAGCTAAAATCTCATTTCCTAAAATGATTATTAAAAGATTAAGGATATTTTTAATTGTTAAGATATTATCTCCAATATTTAAAGGCAAAGCTAAGAAAATACTAGGAATTAAACCAGCTATAAATACAGCTAATTTTATATATTTTTTTAAAACTTTTATATCTTTAACAGCCATAATTCTTTGTCTATATTCTTCTTCTTTTGTATCTAATCTATATACTTCATTTAAAAGCCCAAGATATTCTAAAAAATTCTCCTTAGAATTTACTTTTAAAACTCTAGAAAAGCTTCCATCTTCTGATACTAAAGCATGTAAGTTATTAGGCATAGAAATACCCATAGTTATCTTTGTATTCATGCATCCTCCTTAATTAACTTACTATTATATAAAATTATCAGCATCTTTTCAAGAAAATTAAGCTAAAAAGAAAAAATACATAAACATTAAGCTTATGTATTTAATTTTATATTAATATTAATCTTGTTCCATTTAGAATTTTAGCATCTTTAAGATTCAAATCCATGTTATAAAACTCACAAGTTTCACTATTCATTAAAGCATGATTAGAACTAATTGGATAAGCTCCATCAGATAGTTCATTTATTGCCTTAACAAGATTTAAAATAACATTACCAACTTTCTTATTAACAGGAAGAAATAAGTTATATTTAATATCTAATTCCGGAACATATACTTCAACTAAAACTTTATGATTCATATTATAACTCCTCTACACTATTTTCAATTTTCGTGTTTTCTTCTTTTAAAGCTACTTCATCAAATGACAAGACTTTTACTAAAGCATGACGGCCATTAAGAACAACATAACCAAAATCATTCTTAATAGGAGTTTGTAAAGCTCTATCACTACTCTTTAATAACTTAATTGTAAATTGATTTGCAATTCCTTCACCAATCCAAATAGCATTATCTTGCATACTAACTTGTTTAAACCAAGTTTCAAATTCAATTTTCTTGAAGTTATCAATACCATCTACAACTACAAAATTAATAATTGGTAATTTAGTTGATTTATTAAATAAATTTGTCATTACTTGATTTAAGTCAATAGTTAATTTACTCTTAAAGTTTGCAAAATCATAGATTACAAATAACATTGGTTGATATTTATTTATGATACTTTGGTCAAAACCACTTGCTTCATATTCAGAATAGATTTTATCAACATTATCATTAACACTTGTTAATACTTCGTCAAATCTACTATTATATTTAGTAATATTTAAGTAATTTTCTTTTATAGTATCAGTTGAATCAAATAAATATGTTTTAAATTTTGTAATACTATTAAATTCACTTAATAATTCTTTAACAAAAGATTTAGTATTTTCTATATCACTAGCTGTAATTTTATTAAAGAATAATTTTTTAAAGTCATAGATACAAGGTTCTAGATTTTCTTTATACATACCAATTGGAATATTATTTAGATTATCAAGTTTAGCTTCAAATAACTTCATATTAACTTTATCTGGTAAGACAGGAACACTAATAGCCTTAGTTGTATATTTTTGATTAAGTTCTACAGCTAACTTCTTAAAGAATTCACTACTTTCTTCTTGACGTGATGGATGAGCAGTTTGGAATTCATAAATTCCTTCACCGACTTTAATTAAACCACGTCCAACAGCTTTAGATGGAACAATTTGAGTTCTACCAAGAATTGAATAGTAATCACTCTTATCATTTAATTCAAGAGCTAATACTAACTTGAAGTTTTGGGTTAATTTATAACGAACAGAACTTGTACCATTAGCAGTTAACATAAAGTAAATTCCAAATCTTGGACACTCTCTTGTGTATTTAGATAAAAGTTCTACATAATCAGGATACATTTCATTAAATGAATCAAAACCATTAATCATAATAATTATAGCCGGTACTTCTTTTTTAGTAGATTTTCTATATTCATTTATACTACCAGCATAATTTAAGAATAATCTTTTTCTCTCTTCAAGATAAGTATTAATTAACTTAAATAAGTTTTCAAGTTTTTCTTTATCATTTGCTAAAATAACATCTCCAACATGTGGTAAATTACGTAAATTAGTCATCGTTTCACTTGCAAAATCTAAAATATAGAAGTTAACCTCAGTTGGTTTATAAGTAGTTGCACAAGAATAAACAACCGTTGTTAAAACTAATTCTTTTCCACTTCCGGATACACCATAGACTAAAGTATTTCCAGCTTCACTAATTGGCAAAGTAAGCAAATGTTGTTGTTGATTAACTGGGTCATCAAACTCACCTATAACCGGATTAATTAGTAAACTAGGTTTATAGTTATATTTATTCTTTAAAGCATCTAACTTAATAAAGTCTGGAATACGATTTAACCATAACTGATTTACCATAATATTTTCTTTATAAGCAATATTATCTAAGTATTTAACAATATTAGTAATTTCTTCACCTTCGCTTTTAATATTCTTTTTAACAGCATTGTCAACTGTTTTGTAAACAGCTCCATAGTTATTAATGAAATCCATAGACGTATCTATCTTTTTAATTCTAAAATCACTTGGATAATAAGGAGCACCAGCCCAGGCACTTTGTCCAAAATAGAAATATTCATTGAAACCAACTTGTAAGAAGAAACTACCAATGTTAGTAATATTAGCAGCATCATCTCGTTTTAACATATCCATAGAGTCACTTCTATCTTGAACTTTCAAACAAACTTTAAAACGAGAGTTACTCCAAATTTGGTCATTTACAATACCACTTGGCTTTTGAGTTGCTAAGATTAAGTGTACTCCTAAACTACGACCAATTCTAGCAATAGACATTAATTCGTCCATGAATTCAGGTTGTTGCATTTTAAGTTCTGCAAACTCATCACTTATAATAATTAAATGACTCATAGGTTCGTCAACTAAACCATTACGATATAATTTTTGATATTTATAAATATCAATAGTTGATTCATTTAATTTATCACGAGCTTCATTAAAGACTTTCTGACGACGACGAAGTTCACTATTTAAACTTGATAAAGCTCTTGTAATCTCTGATTGGTCAAGGTTCGTAATCGTTCCTGCAATATGAGGAAGTTTAACACCAGTATCTTTATTTTCAAAAGCTCCAGCTAAGCCTCCACCTTTATAATCTATTAAAACAAAATTTACTTCATCAGGGTGATAATTAACAGCCATAGACAAAATATAAGTAATTATAAATTCCGATTTACCAGAACCAGTCATACCAGCAATTAATCCATGGGGTCCATGAACTTTTTCATGCACATCAAGAGTCAACAAATCTCCGGTTTCACTTATTCCAACTGGGGCTTGTAAGCTAGTAATAGGATTAGAATCACGCCAACGATTTAAAACATTTAACTGTTCAACCCGACCAACATTATACATCTCTAAGAAAGTATAAGTTGAAGGAAGTAGGAATCTCCCTTTTTGAAATTCAATTGGAACATTAGCAACTTTAGTCGTTAAAAGTCCCATATTTAAGTTATTGAAATCAGCTTTAAATTCTTGTTTAATACCTGTTGTCAAATTAGGTTCTAGCATTAAACTTTTATCTTGATTTACATCTATAAATACTTTAGCTTCATCAGGTAATCTTCTTAAACTTCTATCAATTGCTACAACTGAAAATCCTAAATTAGATTCTTCTTTTAAAATCTTGCTAAGTATTTCCACATTACGCATATTCTTATAATTATCAGTTATTATTACATAATATGGCAAATAATTTCTAAAATCCGGATTAGAAACAACATTAGTTCTTTCTTTATCGCTGTACTTACGATTCATAAACTCGTCAAGTAAATAAATAGATATTTGATTGATTTCGTCTTTACAAGTTCCAAAAAATCTAAATGTCTTTTGATTATTCCAAACAAATGGTGTTAATTTTAAATACTCAAAATAACCCATATTCTCTTCCGTTGTTAAAACAACTAGTTTTAAATCCTCATAACTATGATAAGTAATCATTTGTAAAATTAAAGTTTCTAAGAATTGATAACCTAATTTTATTTCAGCTGTAATTGCCATAATATTTTTTTCTGTTAAATTAACAGAAACCGGAACATTCTCTAGTTTTTTATCTCCTCCAGCAACTTCATATAAAAGTTTCTTTAAATTATCGTCTACTAGTGTAAAACGTTCTTTTTCATATTCCACTGAAACTTTAGCATCAATATCACCCATTCCAACGCGAAGATTTAAAAAGTCGTCATGACTAATCTTTCTCTCCCAAAGATTATTTTGTTTATTCATGATTACTTCAAAACACTTTTCATTAGTTTGATTATTCTCAACTAAAATAAACTTTTGCTCTTCTAATTTATCTTTTATATCTTTTTCACGTTCATGAACATATTCAGTATATTTAGTTTGACGTAATTTCTCTTTTTTCTTATTATGATTCTTTTGCCAAATTCTTGTTATAAGAGGAACTATAAAGGAAGCTATTAAAGTAACTAAAGTAATTACTATCATAGGCATAACTTCTTTTAAAGTTGCTCCTTCACTTAATCTTGAAATAGCTGAATATAAACTCATACTACTAGTAGCAGCCATTGTCATAGATGAAGCTAAAGTTAAGAAGAAAGGTGTTGACTCTGGGTCTTGATTTTCAGGTGGTGAATCTATATGAAATTTCTCGTCAACTATGTTTCTTTTAAATCTTGGAGTTCTAAAGAAATAATCTTCCTCATCATAAATATCAAGCTCTTCGTCTATTTCACTTTTTCTACTAGCTCCCCCTAAACTAATAGGCTTTAACTTAGCTGGATTTATACTAACTGTATTTAAAGGATTATTAATAATCATATAGTTACCAAGAACAACTATTCTAAGTCCTAAAATAAAGATTACATCACCATTATAAAGTCTTTCTTTTTTAATACTACGATTATTTAAGTATACTAAATAAGTATCATTTAAAACTTCTATATACCAAGCATTTTCATAATAAATCCGAACATTAAAATTACCTAGAAAATTATGTCTATATATAATATCAGAATTATTAGTTCCAATTTGAATACTAGCTGAAACTACATTAAAAAGCATTGTCTTATCATAAGTTGGAAGACAATATAAAATATATTTATAATCACTCTTACGATATAAAATTTCACAAGAAAAATAGTCTTCAAGATTAACACTTAAAACTGAAACATTATTAACAATAATAGCTGTATCTTGAGTATTAGTAAGTAACCACTTGCCATTTTTTTCTTTAATAGTTATTAAGTCAATTTGATTACCATTGTTGTCAACATCTACAATTTGAAAATCACCATAAATGGTATTAGGCAAAGTTGTTGTAATTATTCTCTCTTTCTTAAGAACTAATATCTTCATAGTATTCCCTCTATTCTATATAAAATTATAGCAAATAATCTATTACATAGCAATTAAAATATTAAAAATTTTCTATTTTTTTACATTAATTTTAAGAAAAAAATATAAGAATTATTTTTTAGTTAATTCCTATATTCTAATTTATATATCCTCTCTTAAATAATTAATTCCCATTTCAAAATATTTAGTTCCATCTTTTATAGTATCTTTATAATCATATATATAAGTTAAATTATTTTTTTCTTTTATTAAATAATTATTTTTAAATCTATCTCTTAAATATTTAGGTTCTTTGTAATAATTACTTAATTTAGCTTTTAAAACCATAAGTTCCATTTTTGTTTTTATAATTAACTCTAAATTAGGTTCTTTCTTATAACGTTTTTTATAAGCATTTATTAAAGCTTCTATATCATTATCTAAAAGTTCTAAAGATAAGGTTACTCTTTTAACACCAAGTGAATGTAAAAGAGCTACGGTATAAGAATTCGTTACATTAAATGAAAAATCAGTTTCTACATTACTTAATTTTTCTAAAGCTCCAACCTCACCTACTAAATATTCTTTTTTAGGTTCAATACTATTATAATTATCCATAACTTTAGGAAGTTTTAAAATATAATTATTATTTACTAACTCTAAGTTTTCAGTATAAATATATTTATATTTAGAGTTTTCTACTTTTTTATTTGTTAGTAAAGTATAACCTTTTTCTTTTTTAAAATCAGGTAAATTTATTTGATAAGTTTCTTCTTTAAATTCTTTTTTAAAATTTAAAAGACGTTTTTCATTAAGTAAATCTAAAGCTTCTCGTTTTAAATTATTCAAACTACTTATTGGTATAAATAAATTATTATCTAAATCTACTTTAAATTCTAATACGCTATAAATTGTATTCCCTACTTTTCCTAATTTTTCTTTAATAATATCCTTGTTAAGAGGTTTATTAATTGATTTAAGAGGAATACTTCCATATACTTCTACTTTATTAATATTATCAGAGACTATTAACTTAACTTTTTCCTTTTCTTTTATAAAAATAGACATTTTAATTGGTATTTTAGGAGGTTCTTCTTTTAGTTTTCTTTCTATTTCTTCTTCTATTAAATAAGAACTTGTTTTTAAAACTTTACTATTTATAGGAATAGAAGTGTTAAGAGTTAAAGATATAATATCTCCTTTTAAAGCCTTATAAACTTGTTTGTTGTTTATTTTAAATTCATTTAATAAAAATCCATAAGTAAAATCTTTAGAAACTAATCTTAAACCATCATGAATGGACACATCTGATTGTAATTTTATTTTTATATTCCGACCACATACATCAATTACCTGGCCTATTAATACTCCTTGATGATTAGGACTTTTAGGATTAAAAACATCACAATCTTTTAATATAAAACCTTTAGTATAAGTTCTATTAAAAACCGTCATTAACTTAAATAAATCTTCCTTATTATATTTAAGAGAACCAGTTTGTAAATAATTATCACGTGCTTCTTTATATAACTTAGATACTAAATAAACATAGCTAGGAGATTTCATTCTTCCTTCAATTTTTAAACTATCAACCCCAGCTTCTATTAAAATATTAAGATAATCTAAAGTCATTAAATCCCTCATACTTAAAGGATATTTATCTTTATTTAATATTTTATTATCTTTAGAAACTACATCATAAGGAAGACGACAACAACCAGAGCAAGTTCCCCGATTTCCACTTCTTAGACCAATACTTCTTGCAAATAAACACATCCCAGAATAAGAAGCACATAAAGCCCCATGAACAAATACTTCAACTTCTAACTTCGTTTCTTTTTTGATTTTTCTAACTAAATCTAAACTACATTCCCGAGCTAAAACTACTCTTTTTACTCCTAATTTTTCTACAAATTTTGCCCCTTCTAAATTATGAATATGCATTTGAGTTGAAGCATGAATTTCTAAATTAGGAAACTTCTTATGAACTAAATCTATCATACCCAAGTCTTGCATGATTAAAGCATCAACATTATTCTTATGTAAAAATTCTACATACTTTAAAAAATTAGGAACTTCTCTTTCATATAATAAAATATTACAAGTAACATAAACTTTTACTCCGAATAAATGTGCTTCATTTATTACTTTAATTAATTCTTCTTCTGTAAAATTATCAGCAAAACTTCTAGCTCCATACATTTTTCCAGCTAAATAAATAGCATCAGGTAAGGCTAATAAGGCACTTTTAAACATTGAATAAGAACCAACTGGTGCTAAAATTTCAACTTTTTTCATACTCATCACTTCGCGATTAATTATAGCAAAAAGAAAGCTAATTGTAAATTTATTTTTTAATTCAAATAAAAAACTAAACTATGTTCTCTAATTTAGTTCTTACTTTTAAAATTAATTTATTTTTTTATATAATCTTTATTACAAAAATCTTCTAGTTTACAGTCTGAACAGTCTGGTTTAATCGCCTTACATTTATATCTTCCAAATAAAACTAATTGCTTATGTAATTTATTCCAATTTTCTTTTTTAAATATTTTTTTTAATTTATTTTCTATCTCTAAAGGATTTGAAGAATTAACTAACCTTAGACGATTAGAAACTCTAATAACATGGGTATCAACAGCCAGAGAAGGAATATCATATAATTCTCCTAAAACAACATTAGCTGTTTTCCTGCCTACTCCACTCATACTTTCAAGTTCTAAGTGGGTTCTTGGAACTTTAGAATTAAATCTTTCTATTAAGTCTTTAGAAATATTTTTAACATTTAAAGCTTTTTTATTATAATTTCCAATTGGTTTAATAATTTGTTTTATATCATTAAGAGGGGCTTTACTTAATTTTTCTAAAGTATCATACTTAGAAAATAATACTTTTGTTACTTTATTTACTCCTTTATCAGTTGTCTGAGCCGATAACATAACAGCAATCAATAACTCATAATCCTTACTATAATTAAGTTCACATTTAGGATTTTTAAACAAAAAATCTAAATATTCTTCAATTTTCAATGTATTCTTCTTCGTCATCTAACCAATCCCAACCTTCCAAAGAAGCTTCAAGGTATGAATTATCTTCATTTTGAGTTTCACTTAAGTTTTTTTTATCTTTCTCTAAATCTAAAGGTGAACTTATTCCCCGAGCTTTAAAATCTATTAAAATTCTATCTACGTATTTTAAACTATATACTCCCTCATCAAGAGCTATTTTAATTGCTTCTTTAATTAAATCTTTATTTATTTTATTAGCAACCCATCCATTTATAGTTTCAATTTCTATACTATTTAAAGTTCTTCCTAATTCTTTTTCAATAAAAGGCAAGATGTCATTGTCATCATCTTCTGCTTTAGAATTATTAATAACTAAAGTACTTATTTTCTCATAAAAATTATCTAAATTTATTACTTCTTCTAAAACATTAGCATCACTATTTCTAACTTCTAAAGTCAAATATCCTTTATCAGTTAAAACAGCAATATAACCCATAACTTCCATAATATCAATATTCAAGTCTTTAGCAATTGTATCAGGATTAAAATCTAAATTATTTTGTTTATTATATAAATACATTAAAAACATAAACTCTTCCATAGTTAAGTTTAATTTTTTAAAATATTTTAAAATATAAAGAGGAATAACAATATTCCCATCACCTATAATTTTATTAATTTTTTGTTTGTTCATAAGCCACCTATTTTGCATTTATTAAGATAGAATATTTATAAGTTGCATCTTTTAAAGTTTCATTTGCATATACATATATTTTATAAGTATCCTTGCTTTTGGACTTTATATTTCCTTCATATAAAAGATTATCTTTAACTTCACTTAAAAGTCCCCTTTTAACCTCTTTCTCACCTAAATAAATAATATAATTAAGATTACTTCTTTCTAAATTTTCTAAAGTATCTTTTATTTTCATTGTAAATTTAACATTACTGTTTTCCTTATTTTCTATTACAAAGATATAAGGATAAGTTTTAAGAGCTTCCTCTTCACTTTTTTTATCTAAACTTTCTACTGAAAATTCCTTAGTATCTTCAAAAGTTACTAATAGATTAATATCATTATATAAACTTTTTTCAAGAGCATAAGCTAAAAAATAACTTACTCCAACAGCTAAAAGACATATACCTACTATCCCCATTATTTTACCTATTAGTAATCTTTTCATATATACCTCACTTCTTATGATTTAATAAATAAGAAAATATCAAAAAGCCAAGTCTAGTTGTATCATGTCTAAATATTCCCTCATCAGATGTTATTAAATCGTCTTCTATAATTTCTATATCACTTAAATTTTCTCTATCTAAAATAACTGGATCTTTTTGTTCTTCAGTTTCATATTTCTTAACAAGTTCTGAATCCATTTCTTCATGATTAAATATTCCTACACTTACTTTTTTCTTACCTAAGTAACTATTCATTAAATTAATATGGTCACTGGCTTTAAAATCGTCAGTTTCTCCAGGTTGGGTTACAATGTTACAAACATACATAACTTTAGCCTCACTTTTATCAATGGCATCTGTTATTTCTTTGCAAATCAAAGTTGGTATAATACTTGTATAAATACTTCCCATACTAAGAACAATTAAATCAGCATGACGAATAGCCTTTAAGGCATCAGGACTAACTTTAGGTTCACTTTTATAAAATACTTTTTTTATTTTCTTAGAAGATTTTGTTATATTATGTTCTCCTTCAACAACAGTATCATCTTCCATTAATCCCATTAAAGTTATAGAATTATCTTCACTTAAAGGAATAACTTTTCCTTTTAAATTTAAAACTTTACCTAAAGATTTAATACCTTTACTCATATTACCAGTTATATTAGTCATAGCTGTTAAAAGCAAATTTCCAACTGTATGACCATTTAAGTCACTTGTTGTTTTAAATCTATAATTCATAAGTTCTTCAATTAAAGGTTCAGTCTCCGATAAAGCACATAAAACTCGTCTTATATCTCCTACGGCTACTTGATTAAATTCTTCCCGAAGACGACCTGTTGACCTTCCATCATCACATACTGAAACAATAGCTGTTATATCAACTGGAAATTCTTTCAAGCCCCGAAGTAAATAAGAAAGTCCTGTTCCTCCACCTAAAACCACTACTTTTTTGTTCATAATCATCACCTATATAATATAATTGTCTTCTTAAATTAATTATACACTAAAATATCTTTTTTGCCACCCTTTTTTCTTAAATTCTATTTTTTTCTCGTAATTTTTTAATTTCTTCATTTTGCATATAAGAAGCATAATCTACTCGTCTATCAACAATTGTTCCATTTTCAAAAATTTCTATAATTCTATTGGCTACTGTTTCGTTTAATTCATAGTCAACACTTGTAAATAAAATTTCTCCTTTAAAATTATTAAGTCCTTTATTTAAAGATGTAATACTTTCAAGGTCTAAGTGATTAGTCGGTTCATCAAGTAATAGAACATTTGGTTCTAAAAGCATCATTAAAGATAACATACAACGAGCTTTCTCACCACCTGATAGGACATTAACAGGTTTAAATACTTCTTCGCCAGAAAATAACATTCTTCCAAGAAAACCTCTTAAAACTTCTACATCATCAATTTTTTTAAATTTACCAATCCACTCAATTATATTTTCAGAGCCTTTAAAATACTCTGTATTATCATTTTTAAAATAAGCTAAATTAGAGTTTACACACCATTTAATTTCACCACTTGTATATTTTAAATTTTTAGTTAAAACATCAAAAAGTAAAGTCTTTTGAATATTAGAACCTAAAATTAAGATTTTATCACCTTTTAAAACTGTGAAATTAATTTTATTTAAAAGACGAGAAGTTCCATTTTGAACTGTTAAATTAGTAACTCTTAAAACTTCCTGACTATTTTCTTTTTCAAATTTAAAATCTATATAAGGATATTTTCTTGACGATGGTACTAATTCTTCTAATTCAATTTTTTCTAAAATCTTCTTCCTAGAAGTTGCTTGTCTACTTTTAGAAGCATTAGCTGAAAATCTAGCAATAAATTCTTTTAGTTCTTTAATTTTATCTTCTTTCTTCCGATTAGCATCTTTGATTTGTTTTAATAGAAGTTCACTTGATTCACAGTAAAAATCATAATTACCAGCATATAAAGTAATTTTTTTATAATCTATATCTAAAATATTCGTACAAACATTATTTAAAAAATGTCTATCATGGCTTACTACAATTACTAAGTTTTTATAATTAATAATAAATTCTGATAACCAATTAACAGCTTCAATATCTAAATGGTTTGTAGGTTCATCAAGTAATAATATATCCGGATTTTGAAATAAACTTTTAGCAAGTAGGACTTTAACTTTAATATTATTTTCAAGTTCTTGCATTTTTTTGTAATGTAAACTATTATCTATTCCTAAATTAGCCAGTAAGGTTGCAGCTTCACTTTCTGCTTCCCAACCATTAAGTTCTAAAAATTCAGCTTCTAATTCGCCAAGTCTTAGGCCATCTTCTTCGGTGAATTCTGTGTGTGAATATAATTCTTCTTTTTCAAGTTTTATATCATATAATTTTTTATTACCCATTATAACAACATCAATTACTGTATAGTTATCATATTTAAAATGGTCTTGCTCTAAAGTTGATATTCTATCGTTTTTAGAAATTACAATTTCCCCAGTTGTTGTTTCAAGTTCTCCATTTATAAGTTTTAAAAAAGTTGATTTACCAGCTCCATTTGCTCCAATTACACCATAGCAAGCTCCATCAGTTAATTTTAAATTAACATTTTCAAATAAGGTTTTCGTTCCAAATCTTAAACTAACATTATTAATATTTATCATAGTATCCTCTCAAACTCTATTAGTTTATCATAAATAAGAAAAAAATAAAAGAATTTATATTCTATTAAAATATAAAATAAAAAGAAAAAAAGCAAAGAATTTTTTTGTTTATCCTTAGCTTTTCTTAATGACTATGTTTATATAAAATTCCTCCAATATCAATAAAGAAAATATAAAAAACATTATTAATTAATCTACCAATTACCCTAGCTAATATGGGATTATCATTAGTATATAATCTAAAAATTGCATATTTCTTATCATCAAAGTTTCTATGAGAATTTCCAGCAAAAAAGGCGACATCTATTTCTTTTTTTATATCAACTTTTTCAAATTCTAATCCTATATTTTTAGAATAGGAGCATAATTCTAAATAAGGAATTCTAGATAATTCTCTAATTCGTTTTAAAAATTGAAGTTTATATTCATCTGTAAAACCTTTTTCATAATTTATAAAAGAAAAATTAAATTTTATATGTGTCGGACTGAAATAATTAGTACACTTAGTATTTACCTTACCTATTTTATTTTTTACTCCCATAAAATACTATTCTAATATTTCTCTTTTGAAATATTCCATTATTAAAGTATTATCAATTTTCTTATTTTTATTTTGAACGTAAGTATTATACCAAGGACTACCAACTTCATGTGTCATATTTCTTAATTGCCAAGCTGTATAAATTGCAAAGTTATCATAAGTCATATTAAGAACATCTCTAGCTTTAGTATCCGTTTCAATTTTTCTTATAACTAAAGCACTACAAGGTGCATCTTCTAATTTTAATTCGCATCTTCCTTTATCTTTAAAAATTTCAAAAACTCTCTTTATTACAGGTCCATGTTCCCAAGCCTCAATTGCTTCCTTGAAAAGGGGACAACCATATTTAGCTAAACTAATTCCTTGTGCATAATAAAGTAATTTTTGAAGTTTCAAATGGGTTAAATCTTCATATACTTCATAGTCTTCATTATCAACTTGTATCTCTTTTTTCATAGCATTATTTTTATATATAAACCAAGTGGCTATATCTAATGCACTATATTCATTTTTCATAATTTTACTCCTATAATTATCCTTTATTCCACTTATAAGATAACATATATTAGAAAAATATTCTACATTTTTTCTAAATATTTCCATTTAATTGTATTTAAACTTTTTATTTTTAAAAATAATTTCTAATAAAATATAAAAACTTAAATTTAAAATTAAACTATGAGAAAACTTATAGAATAAATCTTTAAGTGTTACTGTATTATACTTAGTTAAATAAACTAACAAAAATAGAAAAAAATCATATAAGAAAATACAAACTATAACTATAATAAAATTCGTAAAAACATTATATCTTATATACTTATTTATTTTTTTAATGAATTTAGCCAAAATTAGAAAAACTAAACTATTAAATAAAAATATATAAGAAAATAAAATATCATATAAAAATCCCATAATAAAAACTAATCTAAAATAATATTTATCTTTAACTTTTCCATATAAAAAAACAATTAAAGTTAAAGTTAATAAAGGAAAAAAATAATTTAACTTATTAAAATAAATTGGTATAAAATAACTTAGAATAGTATCAAGTAAAATAGTAATCAATATTAAAATATACATAATAATCCTCTCTAATTTTCTCTAATTAAAACTTTTACAAAATTAAAATCTGAAAAATTACTAGCTGGGGTTACATTTATAATTTTAGAAACATCATATTTATCTTTCTCTATACTAGAAACTTCGCCTATTAAAATACCACTTGGAAATACTCCTCCCATACCACTTGTATAAACTTTACTCCCTTTTTCTATCTCTAAATTTTTATTAGTTGATGTTACTTCTAATAAATTATCATTATCCTTATAACCAGACATAATTCCATAAACTTTAGTATCTTTAAGTTTTATTGTAACTGATATTTTAGAATTAATATCATTAGTTGTAATTAATTTAACAAGACTTGTTCTAGAACCTACTTTACTTATTTTTCCAATTAAACCATCACTTGAAATAACAGCCATATCTTCTTTTATTCCATCTTTACTTCCTAAATTAATTGTAATCGTATTAAACCAATACATTTTATTTCTTTCAACAACAACTCCTGTTTTAGAATCAAAATCTACTAAGGTACTACTTAAATCATTAATTTTCTTTAACTCTTCATATTCTTTTTTTAATTCTTCATTAATACCATCTTGTAAGTCTCTACTTATTGATAAATCACTTTTAGCTTTAACCGGAAAATAAATTATATCTTTAAGAAAATAAAAAGGTTCAAAAAAATTAATAGATGTCTTAATTGCTAAAAAAGAAATTAGATAAATAATTATTAAAATAACAATAGTTTTAATTTTTACCATAAGGCTCCATTAAATTATTTTCAAAAAAACTAAAATAATTTTTATCACTTACTATAATATGGTCTAATAAATCTATTCCTTGTATTCTTCCAATTTCCATTAGCATTTTTGTAACATCTAAATCAGCTTTACTTGGTTTTACATCACCACTTGGGTGATTATGCATACAAATAAATGATGAGGCACTGCATAAATAAGCATTTTTGAATACTTCTCTTGGGTGAATTAAACTTCTATCAATTGTTCCCATAAATAACAATTTCCTTTCAATCAAATTTTTTTTATTATCTAAATACATAACATAAAAATATTCTTGTTTTAATCCATAAAATAAATATTTATTATCATTATATATAAAAGAAGGATTAATATATTGTCTTAGAGCTTCTTGCCCACTACTTAAATAAATTCTTTTTCCAAGTTCTGATAGGACTAATAACTCTTCTTTTTTTACTTCACCTATTCCTTTAATTCCATCAAATGTATGAATATCAATATTTTTTAAATTTTCTATTTTTTTAATTCTTTGTAAAATATTAATTGATAATTCTTTAACTGATATTCCCTTACTTCCAGTTTTAAGAAAGATTGCTAGAAGCTCTTCATTAGATAAATTACTAACTCCATATTTAATCAGTCTTTCTCTTGGTCTTTCTGATTTTGGTATTTCTTTAATTAACATATTTTTTACCTCCTATATTTAATATACTCGGTTTTAGAGATTTAGTTTTGCATCTTGGAAAATTTCTTTAATTACACTTTGTAATTCTTCATTAGATTTTAAATCTTCTAACTTAACATCATACTCTTTTAATTTATTTAAAGTCTCACTATTTTCTACATAATCACTTCTAATATAGGTATGTATGTTTTTATCTTCATAATAATTTTGAATTTTAAGGGCTGTATTTAAAGTAGTTGTAACTCCAAGATAAACATAAAACTTATCATCATCTTCTTTAATTAAATAATTATCTAATGATTTAGAATTTTTAACAGCTGCTTCTTTAGAAATATATACTCCATATTGAACATAATAAATATTTCCATCATCTTCTTGATATTCTGAGCCTTGATAATTTTTATAAATCAAACTTCCAAACAAATAACCAATTACTATTCCTAAAAAGATAACAATAATAACATTCTTTTTCATATTCCTCCTTTTTAATTAGTATAATTTTTCTAAAAGAGGAAAAATGTCGTAAAAAAACATAAACTAGTTCTTTTTCTAATTTATGTTTTTATTCTATTTTCTTTTATTTTTTATTTTTTTCTTATTTATGATATCATTATGATATGAAAGGAATGAGTGTTAATGGATAGTAAAGTTGCTACTTTAATAAGAATTGATGAACAACTATATGAAGATATAAAATACTTTGCTGAAAAATATTCAAGAAGCATTAATAAACAAATTGAATTTATTTTAAAAACATATGTTGAAAAAGAATTCTTAAAAGAAGAAAAAGAAAATCAAACTGAAGACTAAAAAAGTTATCTAAAAATTAAAGCATTATTATTAATAACTTTTAACAAATTTTAATATAATTGTTTACAAATTTATATTTATCTATTATAATTTAATTTGTAGGGAGCAATATCGGTTTTCACGGCCGAATGCTCACCGCTATGGTTAGCATTGTTTTATTGAAAAATCAATAAAACATGTTTTTATTTTTGATTAATTATATTATATATAATCCTCAAAAATATAATGATGCTTATGTACTTCAATAGTTGTATAACAAATATTTTATTTTCCATAAACAACACCTCCTACTATAATATCAAC
>CANQEQ010000003.1 GCA_947595345.1 uncultured Bacilli bacterium
CTTATATGTCTTTATTTTTTATAAAAAAGTGCATATAATGTTTTTCATTACACACACTAAAAATTATACAACCAATAAAAATGGAAGAAATCTTCCATTTTTTTAATTTAAGTTAACTTTTTCTTGAATAGTTTTTAAATCTTCTAAAATATCTTTATTAGATAAATAAGTAACCTCATCATCTTCATATCTTGGAATAAAATGGACATGAAAATGTTTGATTTCTTGAGCATATTCTAAATTAGTTGTCAAGGTAAGGCCTATGCAGTTTAACTTTTCTTTATAAACTTTATAAAGTTTATCTATTAATTCTTGCATTTTAATAACTAAATCACTTGGCATTTCTAATAAATCTTTGTAATGTTTTTTTGGTATTATTAAAGTATCACCATTGGTTGCTGGTTTAATATCTAAGAATACAAAGAAATCAGCATCTTCATAGATAATTTCACTTTCAATTTCCTTATTTAATATTTTACAAAATAAACAATCGTTCATAATTCACCTCACATAAATTATATCTAATTTTAATACATCTTACAATTAATATTTAGTATTTGCTTAAAAAATTTACTTATGATATAGTTAAAAGGGTGATAGTATGTATAAGTTAAAAGAGAAAAAAGAACTTTTAAAAACCAAAAGAATGGAAGTTTCTAAAGTTATTTATCAAGATAGAAAAGGAATTGATGTTATTGAGCATGTAATTATTAATAGTAAGCCTTCAATTGCAACTATTGTAAAATCTCAAGATAATTTAGTTTTTATAAAACAATTTAGGTCAACAACGGGAGAATTTTATATAGAAATACCAGGAGGTTTAATTGAAGATGGTGAGAGTATACTTGAAGCAGCTAAAAGAGAAGTATTAGAAGAAACTGGTTTAATTGTTTCTAATCTTAAATTACTAACTCATGCTCCTAATTTACTTGACCCTTCTAAGTCTGATGAGGATTATCAATATGCAATCGGAGAGGTTAAAGAAGTAGGACTACAAAAACTTGATAAAATGGAAATAATAATGGATGAGTTAATTTATTTAAAAGAAAATGAGGTTTATGAGAGACTTCTTAATACTTTAAAAGAAGGTACACCTTTTTATGATAATTTATATATAACCGGACATTCAGCTATGGCTTTACTTATTTATTTTTTTCTAAAATAAATTTTAAGAAATTAAAAAAAATAGTAGCAATTCTAAGTTATTTATGATAAAATAAACACATAAATAAAAAACTTATTAAATATTCGGAGTAATATTTAACAATTTATAGAAAGTTAAGGGTTGATGGAACTTAATAATTGTTGATATGAAAGGCTGCTTATTTAGAGTTTCGGGAGACCGTTATAAGAATAAAGACCAAAATAGGATGGTAACGCGAAGTGATTCGCTCCTATGTTGGTTTTTTTAATGTAAAGGAGAAGTTATGAAAAAAATTAGTATTGCTATTGATGGACCAGCCGGAGCTGGAAAAGGAACAATTGCTAAGTTATTAGCTAAAAAATTAGGGTTTATCTATGTTGATACAGGAGCGATGTATAGAGCAGTTGGCTTATATTATACTAGATTAGGAATAGACTTCACTGATGAAGAGAAAATTAAAGAATTACTTGATAATATTAAGATTAATATGACTTATGATACAGGTAATTTACGAGTTTATTTGAATAATGAAGAAGTAACTTTAGATATTAGAACTGAAGAAGCTAGTCGGGGAGCTAGTAAGGTTAGTGTTTTTCCATGTGTTCGTGAGAAAATGGTTAAGTTACAACAAGAAATGGCTTTAAAATCTCATGTTGTAATGGAAGGTAGAGATATTGGAACGGTGGTTCTTCCTGATGCAACTTTAAAAATATTCTTAACAGCTTCAACTGATGTTAGAGCTAAAAGACGTTTTAAAGAACAAAAAGAAAAAGGTTTAGATGTAAATTTAGAAGATATTAAAAAAGATATAGAAGAAAGAGATGAGCGTGATTCAAATCGCGAGACAAGTCCTTTAAAAAGGGCCTCTGATGCTATTTTAGTTGACTCTTCTGATATGACAATTGATGAGGTAGTTAACCATATATTAAAACTTTTAAAGTAGGTGATAAAATGAAAAAAATGACAAGTTTAGAAATTAGAAAAATGTGGTTAGACTTTTTTAGTCAAAAAGGACATCAAATAGTACCAAGTGCTCCTTTAGTACCTAAAGATGATGACTCACTTTTATGGATTAATGCTGGAGTTACGCCTTTAAAAAAATATTTTGATGGCACCTTAGTACCAGATAATAGACGTCTTACAAATATTCAAAAATGTATTAGAACTAATGATATAGAAAATGTTGGAGTTACAAGACGTCATCATACTTTCTTTGAAATGATGGGTAATTTTTCAATTGGTGATTATTTTAAAAATGAAGCTATTGAGTTTGCCTTTGAACTTTTAACAAGTAAAGATTGGTTTGCTATTCCTCTTGATAAATTATATTTTACTTTGTATCCTGATGACCATGAAGCTTATAATAAATGGAGAAGTTTAGGTGTAAGTGATGAGCATATTGTAAAGCTTGAAGATAATTTCTGGGAAATTGGGGAAGGACCTTGTGGACCTGATAGTGAAATTTTCTTTGATAGAGGGGAAAAATACGACTATGATGGTAAGGCTTTAGAACATTTTAAAAAAGGGGAAGACAACGAAAGATATGTTGAAATTTGGAATAATGTTTTTAGTCAATTTAATGCTAAAGAAGGAGTAGAAAGAAGCAAATATCAAGAACTTCCAAGTAAAAATATAGATACAGGAGCTGGACTTGAACGTTGGGCTTGTATATTCCAAGATGCTGATAGTAATTTTGATACTGATTTATTCTTGCCAATTATTAGAGAAATAGAAGATTTAAGTGGTACTTTATATGATACTTCTATGCCATTTAAAGTTATAGCTGACCATATTAGAGCTTTAACATTTGCCCTTGCTGATGGAGCTTTCTTTGATAATGTTGGTCGGGGCTATATTTTAAGAAGATTATTAAGAAGAAGTGTTAGATATGGAAAGAAATTAGGCTTTACTAAACCTTTTATGTATAAGTTAGTAAGTGCAGTTGTTGATAACATGAAAGAAATTTATCCTTATTTAATAGATAAAGAAAAAGATATAGAAGCTTTGATTAAAGAAGAAGAAGAATTATTCTTGAAGACTTTAAATGAGGGTGAAAAACGTTTGGGAGAGTTAATGCAAGACTCTAAAGATAAAAAAATAAGTGGGGAAGCTGTCTTTAAATTATATGATACTTATGGATTTCCATTTGAACTTACTTTAGAAATATTAGAAGAAAATGGTTATCAAACTGATAAGAATGAATTTTTAGAGTATATGAATAAACAAAAAGAATTATCTAAAAGTAATCAAAAACAACAAGACTCAATGCAAAGTCAAAATGAATTACTTTTAAATTATAAAGAAGAATCAACTTTTGTCTATGAAGTTTATGAATTAAAAGGTAAGGTAATTACAATCATTAAAGATAACAAATTTCAAGATAGTTTAACAGATGAAGGATATGTTGTATTTGATAAAACTTGTTTTTATGCAACTTCCGGTGGTGAAATAAGTGATACAGGTATGATAATTGGTTCAGACTTTAAAGCTCGGGTAATTGATGTTTTCAAAGCTCCTAATGGAGAACATATTCATAAAGTAAAGGTTTTAAATGGAAAAATTAAAAAAGGTCTTGAAGCCTCTTTATTAGTAGATAAAGAAAGACGTTTAAAAATTGAAGCTAACCATTCAAGTGTTCATATCTTACAACTTGCTCTTCAAACTTTAATATCTAAGGATATTTATCAAGCTGGTTCTTATGTTTCAGATAATTATTTAAGATTTGATTTTGTATATCGTGGTAAGATAACGGATTTAGATTTAATTAAAATAGAAGATTTTGTCAATGATTACATTAAAAATGATTATAAGAGAGTTACTGAAGTAAAAGATATAAAAGATATTGATAAAAATTCTGTAATGGCCCTTTTTACAGAAAAATATAAAGATAAAGTTCGTTTAGTAATAATAAATGATTCTAAAGAATTATGTGGTGGTTGTCATGTTAAAAGTACTAAAGATATAGAACATTTTGCGATTATATCTTTTGAAAATAAAGGTAGTAACACATATAGAATTACAGCTGCTACTAAAAATCTAATTGAAGCTAACTTATTAAAGGCTATGAAACCTTATAATGATAATATTGTAAAAAATATAATGAAATTAAAAGATATTAAGGCTATGGCTTTAAAAGATGGTATTAAATTAACGGCTAATATTAAATATGAAAGTATAAAGCCAACTTCTTATAAAGATATAGTAGAAATAAAAAAACAAGATAATGATATTTCAGAAGTAATCAGAGAAGAAACTAAAAAATATCAAAAATTAAAAACCTCTAAAGCTCATGAAAATATACAAGAATATGAAAATTCTATTACTCCTCTTAAAGATATAAATTTATTATTAATGAAAACTTCAAATGAAGATATGGAAACTTTGAAAAATATATTAGATACCCTTGCTAATAAATACGAGAATTTCTTCGCTTTAATTGCTAATATAAATTCAGATATGGCAACTTATATTGCTAGAAGCACGTCAAGATTAGATGCTTCAAGTATTATTAAAGATATTGCTTTAAAAACAAATGGTAATGGTGGAGGTTCTAAAACTTTTGCTAGAGGAAATGGTCATGCTATAACAAAAATTGATAAAGTCTTTGCTGAAATAAAAAATGGTATTTAAAATGGAAAAATTATATTTAATTGAAGGAATTAATGAAGTATTAATAGATAAAGAAATTAAAAAAATAATTAAAGATTTAAAGGATATTGAAATAATTAATTTTGACCTTTCTAATACTTTTATAGAAGATGTTATAGAAACTCTAGATACCTATGATATGTTTTTACATAAAAAAGTTGTAATCTGTAAGCACCCTATGTTTTTAGAAGAAAAAGATGAGAATTTTAATTTAAAGATTTTTGAAAAATATTTAAAAAATCCCAGTGATAATATATTAATTATTGTTGCTAATAAAATAAATAACCGATTAAAAATTGCAACTTTAATTAAAAAATATTTTAAATATATAAAGTTAACTGATATGAATTTAGAAAGTTTTGTTAAAGAAAACTTAGAAGATTATAAAATGACACCTTCCTTAATTAATTATTTTATAAGTAGAGTAGGAAAAGATTATAATAATTTATATCAGGAATTAACTAAATTAAAACTTTATAAATTAGATACTAAAGTTATTGAAAAACAAGATATAGATTTAGTTACTAAGGTAAATTTAGAAGCTACGATTTTTGATTTAATTGAAGCTATAATTAAAAAAGATAAAAAAAAGAGTTATGAATTATATAATCATTTTATAACTAATGGAACAGAAATTTTTCAAATATTAGTTCTTCTTTCTAATCAAATTAGATTAATTTATAATGTTAAGATATTAAATAATAAAAGTGATGCTGAAATTAGTAAGCTATTAGATGTTCATGAATACCCAGTTAAATTAGCTAGAGGCAAGGCTATTAATTATAAAAAAGAAGAACTTTTAAATATAATGAAAAAATTAGCTTTATTAGATTTTAATATTAAAAGTGGTAAAGAATTACCGGATATTTGTTTTTTAACTTTTATAATGGCTATGTAGGACTATAAATTAGTCCTTTTTAAGTAGTTAGATTTCTAAAAATTAAAGGTTAATTTATTGCAATTTTTAAAATGTTATGATAATCTTAAATTGTGGAGGATATTATGAAGGAAGTTATTTTAAAACATCCTATGATTGAACACAAGATTACAATTTTACGGAATGAGAAAACTAGTACTAAAGAGTTTAGGGAGTTAATCAGTGAAATTGCTAGTATTTTATGCTTAGAGGCTCTTCGTGATGCTAAGTTAGAAGAGGTTAGTGTTAAAACACCAATTACAACTACCAAAGGACATTTAATTAATGAAGATAATTATGCTTTTGTTCCAATTTTACGAGCCGGAATGGGAATGGTATCTGGTGTATTAAGACTAATGCCTAATGCTAAAATAGGTCATATAGGACTATATAGAAATGAAGAGACCTTAGAACCTGTTGAATATTATTGTAAATTACCAAAAGGAATTGATGCTAAGACAGTTATTCTTTTAGACCCTATGTTAGCAACCGGAGGAAGTGCTGTAAGTGCTATATCTATGCTTAAGAAAAGAGGAGTTAAAAAGATTAAATTTCTATCAATTATTTCTGCTCCAACTGGCATTGAAAGAATAAAAAAAGAGCATCCTGATGTTGAAATATATACTGCATATCTTGATGAAAAGTTAAATGATGTTGGTTATATTGTTCCTGGTTTAGGGGATGCTGGGGATAGAATTTATGGAACTAAATAGGAGGTAAAATGAAAGAGTTTTTTAAAGAATTTAAAGAGTTTATATCAAGAGGAAATGTTGTTGATTTAGCTGTTGCTGTTGTTATTGGTAATGCTTTTAATGCTATTGTTACTAGTTTAGTAAATGACATTATCATGCCAATTATGGGAATGGTAATTGGAGGTATTAATTTTTCAGGACTTAATATAGTTTATAAAGAATCAGTTTTAAGAATTGGTTTATTTGTTCAAAATATAATTAATTTCTTAATTATTGCTTTATCAATATTTGCTGCAATTAAAATTATGGCTTTTATAACCGACAAAAGAAGAAAACCTGAAAAAGAAAAAGAAGAACCTAAAAAGCCTAAAGATATTGAATTACTTGAAGAAATTAGAGATTTATTAAAGAATAAAAGTAAATAAAAAGAGCATCGTCATGATGCTTTTTACATATAAATCAAACTGCATACAAATGATGCTATCATTATTAATAATAAAATAATGGTTATGATTTGAACAACTTTCTTTTTCATAAACACCTCATCTATATTATACAGATAAAATATAGTAATTTCAACCTAAAATTTAAGTGAAACTTGACGTTTGTCATTTATTTGTAATTTACTTATTTTTCAATACATGGTATACTTAATAAGAGAGTGATAACATGAATCAAAAACGTGAACTTATAAAAAACACTTTGATTATTTCAATAGGAAAATTTAGTACTCAAATAGTTAGCTTCTTATTATTACCACTTTATACTAGTTTACTTACAACTAGTGAATATGGTGCGTATGATTTTTTAAATACTATTTCAATTTTTTTAATTCCTTGTGTTACTTTATTAATGGAAGAAGGAATGTTTCGTTTTTTAATTGATAGTGATACTGATAAAGAGAAAAGTAAAGTTTTTTCAGCTACTATAATATTTTCTTTTTTAAGTTTTCTAGTTTGGAGTATTATTATATTTATATTTGGTAGTATTATGAAATACCCTTATATAATTTATTTAATATTTTATATCTTAGCAAGTTTACTATCAGCTTTAGCTGGTTCAGCAGCTCGGGGTTTAAGTAAATTTAAACTTTATTCTTTATTTTGCTTTTTATCTAGTTTTTTTACAATTATTTTAAATATCGTTTTTATTGTTGAACTTAAATTAGGATTAGTTAGTTTATTCTTATCTTATATAATTGCTAATTCTTTAGTATCTATTTGGTTACTTTTAAAAATTAAAATTTATAAATATGCTAATTTTAAAAATTTAGAAAGAAAAAAAGTTGTAGAAATGATTAAATATTCATTTCCTTTAGTACCTAATAGTATATCATGGAATGCCATAGCTTTAACCGATAGACTTTTAATAATTAATTTTTTAGGTGAGGGGAAGAATGGGATTTATTCAGTTGGAAATAGGTTCCCGACGATTATTAATACTTGTTATAGTTATTTTAATTTGTCATGGAAAGAATCAGCTAGTAAGGCTGTAAAAAAAGAAGATAAAGACGATTTTTATAATAGTGTTTTTATTGATTTAAAACATTTCTTGATGGCAATTTCTATTTTAATTATTGCCTTTTTACCATTTATCTTTAATTTATTAATTAAAAATGATTATAGAGAAGCATATTATTATATTCCTTTAATGGTAATAGCAGTTTATTTTTCTAATATGTCTAACTTTTGCAGTGGTATCTTTTCTGCTTATAAAGATACTAAGATTTTAGCTAAAACAACTATTGTTGCTACAATTATCAATCTTTTAGTTGGATTTTCTTTAATTAAATTTTTAGGATTATATGCAACAATTTTAGGAACTTTAATCTCATATATTGTAATTTATTTTTATAGAAATTATAAATTAAGAAAATATATTGTTTTAAAACATGATAATTATTTATTTTTAAGTATGTTAGTTTTATTGTTAGTCGGTCTTTTCTATTATAGTAAAAATCTTTATTTAATATGTCTTGGACTCTTGTTAGCCGTTTCTTATTCTATGTATTTGAATAGAACATTTATTAAAGCAATATTCAAGAAGATTTGGAGGAAGTCGTAGTATGTTAGTCTTGAAAATCATGATAAAAATTTTTAATGTCTTTGTTATTTTTTATGGATTATATTATTTTGTATTAGCCATCTTTCCTCTTCTTTTAAAAAAGAAGGAAGCTAAGGACATTAAACCTAAGCATAAGTTTTTAATTTTAATAGCTGCTAGAAATGAAGAAATGGTAATAGGTGGCTTAATAGATAGTTTAAAAGAGCTTAATTATCCCAAAGATATGTATAAAATATTAGTAATACCTAATAATTGTACAGATAAAACGAAAGAAGTTAGTATTAAACATGGTGCCTTAGTTTTGGATATTAAAGAAAAAGTTCATACTAAAGGTGATGTTTTAAACTATGTTTTTAAAAAATATAAAAATGATAATTCCTTTGATACCTATGCTGTATTTGATGCTGATAATGTTGTCCATCCTGATTTTTTAAAGGAAATGAATAAAGAACTTGAAAATGGTTATAGAGTTATTCAAGGCTTTAGAGATACTAAAAATTTATATGATAATTGGTTAACTAATGGTTATGGATTATTCTATTATTTACAAAATCTTTTCTTATATCAAGCGAGAATTAATATAAATCAAAGTGCTAATATAAATGGAACTGGTTATGTATTTAAAAAAGATGTAATTAAGGAAACTAAGTATGTAGCGAAAACTTTAACTGAGGATATAGAACTAACAGCTTTATGTGCTTCATATGATATTAAAATAGGTTATACCGAAAAAGCTATATTTTATGATGAGCAAGTATCTAAAGTTATTCCGTCGTTTAAGCAAAGACTTCGTTGGACAGTTGGAATGCTTCAAACTTTAAAAATATATTTTAAAGATTTAATTAAAGGTTTTAAAAAACATAAAAACTTACATGTTATAGATTCCCTTGTAATTTATGTTGCTCCTTATTTACAAGTTGTCATGACATTAGTTGGAGTTATATCATTTATATTATTCCCTAATTTTTTAATGTTAATTATTGCAACAGTTGTATCATATCTTGCTATGATAATTGTTTCGGTTTATTTAACTATTCATTATAAAAGAAACTTATTAAAGTCACTTCCCGGAATTTTCTTGTTTCCAATTTTTAACTTAATAGGTATATCAACGGTATTTGTAGCTATATTTAAAAAAGATATGAATTGGCATGAAATAAAACATACAAGAAAGATTAATATAAATGAAGTTTTAAAAGATAACTAAGGAGGAGAAATGAAAACAGAATTAAAAGTAAAAACGGATATTAAAGTAGGTTTAACCGAAAGAGAAGTAGTAGAAAGAATAAATAAAAATTTAAAAAATTATAATAATCAGCCTAAAACTAAGACGATTAAAGAAATTATAGCTTCTAATGTTTTTACTTACTTCAACTTTTTAAATATCTTCTTAGGAGCAGCTGTTCTTTTAGCTGGCGTATTTTCAGGCAGGATTTTCTATTCTTTAAAAAATTGTTTATTCATGGGTGTTATATTTTGTAATACAATAATTAGTACTATTCAAGAAATTATATCTAAGAAAATAATTGATAAATTATCGCTTATTTCAAATAGTAAAACCCTAGTTTTAAGAGATGCAAAGGAAGTTACCATTGAAAATGAAGAAATTGTCATGGATGATATAGTGCTTTTAAAAAGTGGTAATCAAGTAGTAGTTGATAGTGTAATTAGAGAAGGGGCAGTAGAGGTTAATGAGTCATTTATTACAGGTGAATCTAATACCATTGTAAAAAAAGCTGGAGATGTGATTTTATCTGGAAGTTTTATCGTGTCTGGAAGTTGTATATCTCAAGTAGTCCATGTTGGTAATGCTAATTATATTAATACTATTTCAAGTGAAGCAAGTTATATTAAAGAGATTAATTCAGTCATTTTAAATTCTTTTGAAAAAATTGTAAAAGTATTATCAATTATAATTATTCCTCTTGGAGCAGCTTTATTTTGTAATCAATATTTAGTAATAGGTGATACAATAAGTGATTCAATTATTAATACAGTTGCAGCTTTAATTGGTATGATACCAGAAGGATTAGTACTTTTAACAAGTTCCGTTATGGCTGTTAGTATAATAAGACTTAGTAAATATAAAGTTTTAGTTCAACAATTATATTGTATAGAAACGTTGTCGCGTGTTAATGTTATTTGTTTAGATAAAACGGGGACTATTACAACGGGAAATATGAAAGTGTATGATATTATTCCTAATAAAGGCTATACTAAAAATGATTTTGAATATGTATTAAAGAAACTTACTAATTCCTTATATGACGATAGTCCTACTTTCAAGGCTTTAAAAGATAAATTCCCAGAGCATTTAAGTGTTGATATAAAAAATACTATTCCGTTTTCTTCAGAGAGAAAATTCTCAGCTGTTGAAGTGGCTGATGATGCTAGTTATTATATAGGGGCTTATGAATATGTTTTAAAAGGTGTTACTCTAGATTATTCTTTAATAGAAGATTATCAAAAAGATTATCGGATTTTAGTAGTTTGTAAAAATAATCTTCCTTTAACTGATAAACCGGTAAATTTAAAAGTAATTGGGTTTGTTTTAATTGAAGATGAGATAAGAAAAGAAGCTAAAGATACTTTAGAGTTCTTTAAAAATCAAGGAGTTAAAATTAAATTAATCTCTGGTGATAATCCTTTAACGGTTTTAAATATTGCTAAAAAAGCTGGAATTAAAGAAGATTTAAAAGCTATTGATGCTAGTAATTTTGAAAACATGGAAATTGATAATTTAGTTCTTGAAAATGATATATTTGGGCGTGTTACTCCTAAGGGTAAGAAAAAAATTATTTTATCTCTTAAAAAACAAGGCTTTATAACAGCTATGACTGGAGATGGAGTAAATGATGTTTTAGCTTTAAAAGAAGCTGACTGTTCTATTGCTATGGCTAGTGGAAGTGATGCAACAAGAGCTGTTAGTCAAATTGTTCTTTTAGATAATAACTTTGCTTCTATGCCTAAAATTGTAGCTGAAGGAAGAAGAACTATTAATAATATAGAAAGAAGTTCCTCTTTACTTTTAGTTAAAACTATTTATACAATTCTTTTGATTTTAACTTGTTTATTTACGAGAAGTGAATATTTCTTTATTCCAATTCAACTTACTTTAATTACAGCTTGTACTATTGGAATTCCATCTTTTATATTAGCTCTTGAACCAAATACTAATATAGTATCCGGGAACTTTATTTTAAAAATATTTAAAAATAGTATTCCGGCTGGAGTTACAGTTTTCTTAGATGTTGTTATAATTGTTTTATTTAAAATAGCTTTTGCTTTAGACGATAGTATAGTTAATTCTTTAGCTGTATTAATAACTGGTACAACAGGTTTTATTCATTTATATCATGTATCTAAACCATTTAATTATTTAAGAATAGCTTTGTTTAGTATTCTTTTATTAGGATTTTTATATGGAGTATTTTTCCAATATTCTTTCTTTGATATAAAAGGTATTAATCTACCAATTGGTTTAATTACATTCTTATTAATTATTTTCTCATTCTATGCTTATGAATGGATTTCTAGGTTCTTGCAATTCTTAACTAGATTATTTACAAGAAATAGAGAAGAAGTAAGTTTAAAAAAGAAACATGCTTAAAAAAAGTCTTGATTATTTATCAAGATTTTTCTTTTAATAAAGCTTCTTCTTTTAGTTTTTCAATGGCATCATTTACTTGTTTTAAAGTTCTTTCATATTTACTATTATCTTTAGGTATATAATATTTTTTATTTTTTATATTATCAGGTAAGTATTGTTGATATACCCAAGCATTAGGATAGTCATGAGGATATTTATAATTAGGGGAGGTTGTTTTAATATGTTCTGGAGGATTTCCACAGCGTCCGGTTTCAACATCTTTTAAAGCTTCATTTATACTAACATTAGCTGAGTTAGATTTAGGTGATAAAGCAAGTTCAATTACAACAACTGATAGGGGAATTATAGCTTCCGGAAGTCCAACACGTTCAGCTGCATTAATTGCTGCCATTACTTTAGGACCCATACTAGGATTAGCAAGTCCAATATCTTCATAGCAAATAACTGTAAGTCGTCTAAAGATACTATCTAAGTCTTCGGCTTTTAACATTCTAGCTAGATAATGTAGGCTAGCATTTACATCACTTCCCCGAATTGATTTTTGAAAAGCACTTAAAACATCATAATAACCATCTTCGTTTTTGTCATGAAAGAAATTATGTTTATTATCAATACTTTCTAAAAATTCTTTAGTTATTTTATGGTCACTTGAAGAATAGTAAGCTAGTTCTAATAAATTATAAGCATATCTTAAATCACTTCCGGAGACATTAGCTATATAATTAATACTTTTATTATCTATTTTAATACCCTCTAAAACATCTTTTTTAATTGCCATTTTAAGGCCTTTTTTAATGTCGTCTTCGGTTAATTCATGAAGTTCAAATAAATGACAACGACTACGAATAGCTGGGTTTATACTATGAAAAGGATTACTAGTTGTAAGACCAATTAAAGTTATTAAACCACTTTCAAGTTGAGGAAGTAATAAATCTTGTTTATCTTTATTTAATCTATGGATTTCATCTACTATTAAGACTAAACCATCATAGACTTTAGCTTCATTAAAAACTACTTGAAAATCATGTTTATCATTTATAGTAGCATTTAATGAGCGATAACGAACACCTAAATCTAAAACTAAACTATTAGCAATACTAGTTTTTCCAATTCCTGGTTTACCATATAAAATCATAGAAAAAATTTTTTTGTTCTTGACTAAATTACTTAATATTTTGCCATTTCCAATTAAATGTTCTTGACCTAAGACTTCTTTTAAGGAAGTAGGTCTTAATTTAAGGGCTAAAGGACTATCCATATTATCACCTACATATTACTTATTTTATCACTAAAAGGGGAAAATAGAAAGATAATAATTAAGAACATTAAGTTTATTAATTCTTTTAGAACTTAAATAAGCCTAGATAATTTACAAGATTTGAAAGTAATGTTATAATTAAAATGAAACATGATTATAATGGAGTTTTAAATATGGATTACGATTTAAAAGATTATTTAAGTTATATATCTCTTATGAAAAAACTTTCGGCTAATACTGTTTTTAATTATCAAAAAGATTTAGAAAATTATCTTAATTATTTAAAGGAAAATAATATAAAGTCATTTATGGAAGTTGATATTCGTTTTTTAGACGAATACTTTAAATATTTAAGTAAAAAAGGATTAACATCTAGAAGTATAGGACGTCATATAACAGCTATTAGAGAATTTCATAAGTATCTTTTAAGAGAAGGAAAAATTAAAAAAAATGTTTTAGAAGACATTGATAATATTAAACAATCTAAATACTTACCAACAGTTTTAAAAGATTATGAAATGGAAAAAATATTAGATGTATCATTAGATAATGCTTTTAAATATCGGGATAAAGCTATGTTAGAACTTATGTATGGTTCAGGTCTTAGAGTTTCTGAATTAGTTAATCTTACTTTATATAGTATAGATATGGAACAAGATATTATTTTAATTGAAGGAAAAGGCAATAAAGAAAGATTAGTTCCCTTAAGTCCTTATGCTAAAGAGGCAGTGAGTGCTTATCTTGAAGTTCGTAGTAGTTTAGTTAAACCAAAGTACCAAAATATTGATAAACTATTTTTAAATAATCATGGACAAGGTATTACAAGACAAGGATTTAACTTCATTTTAAAAAATATTTTAGAAGAAAAGAAGATTGCAACTCATGCAACACCTCATACCTTAAGGCATACCTTTGCAACTGATTTGCTTAATAATGGGGCTGACCTTAAAAGCATTCAAGAATTATTAGGTCATAGTGATATTTCAACAACTAGTATCTATACACATGTAGTTAATAATAAATTAAAAGAAGATTACATAAAATATAACGCGAGAAAAGAGGAATAATATGAAATTTAAAAGAATATTTTTAATCGTTTTAGATTCACTTGGAGTAGGGGAAGCAGTTGATAGTGGCAGTTATGGAGATAAAGGTGCTAATACATTAGGTAATATTATGAAAAACTATGATTTATTTGTTCCTAATCTTCAAAAGTTAGGCTTTTTAAATACTATTTCTATGAATAAAAAAGAAAGTGAAGCTTACTATACAATTGGAAGACCTAAAAATAAAGGTAAAGATTCTTTATCTGGGCATTATGAATTAATGGGTATTCAAAGTGATATTTCCTATAAGACATTTGATGAAAATGGTTTTCCAAGAGAAATGCTAGAAAAAATTGCTAATGAAACAAAACGAGGTATTATAGGTAATATTATAGGAAATCCCTTGGCTGTTATAAATAAATTAGGAGATAGACATATGGAAACTAAATCTTTAATAGTTTATACAACTCTTGATTCTAATTTAGAAATTGCAGCTCATGAAGATATAGTTCCTATAAATGAGTTATATCAATATGGAGAAATTATCCGAGATATAACTAGTAAAGAAGAATGGAAAGTAGCCAGAGTTATTGTTAGACCTTTTACCGGAGAAAGTGGTAATTATACTTTAACTAGTAATTCTAGAAGTTATACTTTAACACCTCCTAATAAAAGTGTTTTAGATATCCTTAAAAATAATGAATTACAAGTTATTTCAATTGGGAAAGTTCATGATATATATAATGGTTATGGAATTACTAAGATAATCAAATCAGGTAATAATTTAGAAGGAATTAATAAGTTAACTGATATAATGGAGAAGAATTTTAAAGGTTTATGCTTTTTAAATTTAAGTGATTTTGATACTTTATATGGTCATACAAGAGACGTTAAAGGTTATGCTAAAGCAATTGAAGCTTTTGATGTTGAAATACCTATAATTTTAAATAAATTAAATATAGACGATTTACTTATTATAACAGCTGACCATGGAAACGACCCAACTATGCCAGGTTGTAGTCATACAAGAGAAAATGTACCAGTTATAATTTATTCTAGATTATTTAAAACTCCTGGTCAATTAGAGGTTTTAGATTCATTAGCTGATATCGGAGCTACTATACTTGATAATTTTGACCTTGAAAAACCTTGGATGGGAACTAGTTTTCTAGATAAATTAAAATAATATTAGGCACTTTGCATATATTAATATGGAGGTGCTTTTTTATTAAATTCAATTATATTGATATGTTAAATCAATATTTAACTAATATTTTTATTTTAAAACATAATCTAAATATTTTATATTTTAATGTAGTAGGGGAATATGCAAATTTTTATAAGGAAACTTTATTAAAAGATATTAAAAATATAGAAAAATGCTATTTAAAACTTGGTAATTTAATAAAAAAAATAGGAGGTTATCCTATTACTGATTTAAAAGAAATAGAAAATATTGCTACTTTGAGAGAAATATCTAGTAAAGATTATACTGCTAATGAGGGAGCTAATATTTTAAATAGTAACTTTAAAACCATACTTAGTATGAATAAGCAAGTATTTTCTTATGCTATTAAGAAAAATGATGTTAGCAGTATAAGTCTCACACTAGAAATTAACAATTATTTAGGGGAGAGTAGGGGGTAGTTATTCCATTTCATTAGAATTATATGTGTCAGTTATATTATTCTTTTGACATTTATTGCAAGTATTATTATTTGATTTTGAACTTAGATTATTATTAAGTTCTGAATCAAATGAGTTACGACGTGAATTCATTTCTGAATTTTTAGATTTATTCGTAGCTTTGCTTTGATTTTTCATGCTTTTACTTTTTTTCATTTTTTATCACCCACTTATATTATGTCTTATAAGAAGATTTATATGTAATTTTAATGTTAACTTCCCCTATCAAAATTTGGATTACAAAAGGGGACTTTATAAGGTATAAATACATGAATTTTGCTAAAAATATTTATATCTAAAAAAATTAAGAGTTTCTAAAACAAATCGGGATTTAAAAAGATGGATAATTATTAATCTCGTTTAAGATTAAAAAATCTAAATTTTTAATTTAAGATAATTAAATATTAATACTTCAAATTATGAATGTGCTCTAGAACTAATCGGGAATAAAGTAAATGAATAAATATTCGTCTAAATTAATTTAAAATAATATTTATCTATAAAGATAATAATAATATAATTAATTGGTATAGAAATGATTATAGATAGAAAATTAAATTTAAAAATAATTATTAATTAATATTAATGAATTTATATCTATAATTATAATATTAGTAGTAGTAAGATTATAATTAGTATGTTTAAAATACCTTAATTTATACATATTTATATATAAAATTTTGAAAATATCTAACTTTATATAATATATATTATGTTAAGTTCTATACTTTGAATAAATTATTAAATCAATAATAATATAGTTGTTTATTATATTATAGTTATATATTTATAACTCATTATCTCACTTTAAAATATAAATTGCTCCGATAACTTTCCTTTTTATTTTTTTATATATTAATACACTTTTATATGCTATAATATTATTGTATATTTATATATCTTTGATTTTTACTTCCCTATTCTATTTTTTAATGCTGAAGAGACAATGATGCCGTTTATTTTTTTAAATTTATATTTTAATATATTATTAGGAGGTATTTATGTTTAAAAAGTATAGAAAAATAAGACTTTAAAAATAAAGTAATAAAAGATATATTAAAGTATATAAAGAATTAAGGAGTTAATATGAGTAAAACATTAAAAATAACACTTGGAATACTAATAACTATTGCAATACTACTAATATTAATATTAGTAATCAATTTTGGAATAGCATTATTTTATGATGATTCAAATGATTATCCATTTGTTTATAGTAGTGATAAAACTACTTTAGAGATCAAGTTAGAAGAGTTATTTAAAGAAGAACCTAAAACACCTCAAGAAAAAGCAACAGTATTTTTAAAGGAAAACTATCAATTTATAATAATTGATATATTATTAATAGTTATTATAATTAAAATTGATAAATTAAAAAGGATAAATTAATTTTTAAAATTAAAATAAGGATATTTAATTTAAAAATTATCCTTATTTTTTTACATATTATCTCCCCTACTACATTATAAATTAAAAAAGTATTACTTTTAATAATACTTTTTATTACGATTATTTTTATTTTTTTTATAATTATTATTACTATTGTTGTTATTAGTATAATAATTGTAATTACGATTTTTATTTTTGTTCTTTTTACGATAATATTCGTCTTTACTAGCTTCTTCTATAACATCTTCTGTATTTTGATAAATAACATTTTCTTTTAAGTCTTCTTTATCTTTCTTTTTACCACGAACAAATACTTGAAAATAAGTCCAGAAAATTCCTATTAAAATTGCAAGAACAGCAATATAATAAAATGTAGCTGTGAATGAGTCATCAAATTTTCCATTTGTAGCTTCTTCTAATAAATATATCATATAATTACCACCTTTATATTCTTTCTATTACTATTATGCACCACGAGATTGAATTTCAGCAATTTTTTCAAAAACATCTTTAGCATTATCTTCAGTTATAGTTGTATATCCAAGTTCTTTTAAAGCTTGTTCTTTAACACTATTTAACTCTTGAGTACGAGATAACTTTTCTTCATGTTTTCTATCAATTTCTTGAACAAAACGCTTATGAGAATCAACTATTCTACTCTTAGAAGCTCCACCTTTATTATACAAAGTAAAGGCACTGAAAATTATACTTTCAAAATTAAATTGTTGTTCTTGATTAAACAAGAATTCCATTGGGTCTGTAAATCCCATTAATTTAGAGATAAAACAAAGTAAATATTTTAATTCTTTATTGTTCTCCATACTTTGTAAATAATGATATAAATATACATAAGTATTATAAGTATCTTTAGTATGGTCATCACGTAATTTATCTTTTAAAAGTGAAATAATATCACTTAATACTTCTACTTCCTTACGATTAAATCCTTTTAAATCAATTAAATTGTTACCAGATAAAGCTACTTTAACACCCTCATTTAATTTAGTATCAATTTTAATTATATATTCTCCATTTATTTCTAAAGTGTCCAAATCGTCTTCTTTTTTGATTTCTAATAATTGCATTAATCTAGTTGCTTTTTCGCTTGGCCAATCCTCTAATTTATCAAGTGCTAAATAATTATATAACATTTGTCTTGATACTCCTAAATATTTTGCTAATCTTACTTTTGAAACTCCTATTTCAGATAGGGTATTACTAATTTTACTCATCCTTATGTACCTCCTAAATTAATTTTATCAAATTCTCATATTTTGTCAATTAAATTGTTAAATTTCGTAAAGTATTTTTGCAATTTTTAATTTTTTTATAATAAATACCACAATTTTTTATTATTTTTTCTAACCTCGTCTATTATTCCCCCAGCAATTACCATATCATTTAGATAAATAACACAGGCTTGACCAGGAGTAACAGCTTTAACATTATCATAATGAACTATCATATTATTATTATCTAAATACTCAATAGTACAGTCAATATCAGCTTGACGATAACGAAATTTTGCTTTAGCTTCAAGGGGCCTTAAATCACTTAAATAATTAACATCTGTAACTAAGCAACTATCACTTTTTAAATACTCATTATCACTTTTAAAGGAAACATATAAAATATTTTTTTCTAAGTTCTTACCAACTACAAACATTTTATCTTGATTACCACCAATATTAAGTCCTTTTCTTTGACCAATTGTATAGTACATCAACCCTTGATGCTCCCCTACTTTCTTATTAGTATCTATATCAATTACAACTCCAGGCATACTCGGCAAATAATTTTTTAAAAATTCTTTAAAATTTCTTTCTCCGATAAAACATATACCCGTTGAGTCTTTCTTTTTAGCCGTTACTAAATCATATTCCAAAGCGATTTTTCTGACCTCGTCTTTTTTCATATCTCCAATTGGAAATAAGACATTTTGAAATTTATCCCGACTTACTTCAGCTAAGAAATAGGATTGGTCTTTATTATCATCAAGACCTTTTAAAAGATTTCCATCTTTAAGTCTTGCATAATGACCAGTTGCTATATAATCAGCTCCTAATTTTTTAGCTTCTCTTATAAAATAATCAAACTTAATATATTTATTACACATTAAATCTGGATTAGGAGTTCTACCTTTTTTTAGTTCGTCTAAAAAATAAGTAAATACAAAATCCCAATATTCTTTTACAAAATCAACTCTATGTAAAGGAATATTTAACTTTTCACATACTTTTTTAGCATCATTATAATCAACTTCTTGAGGACAAATAGAATTATTTAAGTTAGGATTACCTAGATAATCATTATTAATACCACTATCCCAATTTCTCATGAAAAGTCCAATTACTTCATATCCAGCTTTTTGTAACATAATAGCAGCAACGGAAGAATCCACCCCACCAGACATTCCAATTACAACCTTTTTTTTCATATAACATCACCAAACTAAACATATTATACATCATTTTATTAGAAAAGTAAAAAGTTTCATGATAAAATCTGCTAAATATGTCTCATAAAGAGTAGAAATTATTAAAATTAAGATAGCAATTAAAGAAATTTTTAAATATTTTAAACCAATTTCATGAAAATTATATTGTTTTTTAAAAAATATAGCTTTAAATATTTTAAGTGATAAATTAATTCCATGAAAGGATAATAATAAATAAGTAATTAAATTAATAATTGCACCTGGAAAAACATAAAATATACCTAATAAAATACCTTTAAAGCCATAAGTAATAATTATTATTCCAAGTGAAAATCCTATTATAAAGCTCTTAAAATATAAAATAAAGGGGTTTAATAAAACTCCTATAATTGATAAACTAAAAATTATAATCAAAAAGAAATAAAGAAAATTAGTACTACTTATATTAAGTAAGTTTTTTAAATAGTTAACTTCTGCTCCATTTTTAAGATTTAAAAAGTAAGTTTCTACGATATTTACCATTTCTTTTTTATCATTATAACTTAATACATTAGCAAGAATTATTCCAGATAGAAAGCCAATTAAAATAATTGTTAATAGGAAGATATACTTGTATTTATTTTTTTCTAAATTATTTTTAAATATTAATTTCTTTTTCATTATCTCACCATCTAATGATATGCTTTAGAAATAAAAAAAAGTACAATTAAATGTACTTTTAGAATAATCTTAATATGTCATTGAAGGTTACATAGATAAGTAAAGCAAGTAATAAGAAGAAACCTATGTTATGAATTAAATTCTCAGTTTCGGCTTTTACAGGACTACCTTTAATTTTTTCAATTACGAGGAATAAAATCCGACCACCATCAAAGGCTGGGAATGGAATTAAGTTCATAATACCTACATTGATACTAAGAAGAGCCACTAAAGTTAAAACACTATACCAACCAGCACTTCTTGTCTCATCAACTGCTGAATAAATACCAACTGGTCCTGATAATTGATTTAAGCCTACTCCTCCTGTAAATAATTCTTTTAAAGTTATAAATACTTGTCTTGATATAGAATAGAACTTTTGAAAACCATATTTTAAAGACCTTAAAAAGCCTCTTCGCATGGTATTATCAAATTGAATACCAAAACTATAACCTTTTTCTTTTAATTCTTCACCCTTTAAAGGTGTAACCTTATATTTTAATTCTTTGTTATCTCTTAAAACAGTGAAAGTTGTTTCTTTCTCACCAGCTATAGTAAGATATAATTCTACATCATCTAAAGTCTTAGTTCTATTGTTATTAATAGCAATTATGGTGTCTCCACTTTGAAGACCAGCAACTTCCATTGGTGAACTTTCTATTACCTTTGGTATTTCAGTAGATAAAGTAGGACTACCAAAAATTAAAGCTGATAATATTAAAACTAAAATAGCTAAAATAAAGTTATTGCCAGCTCCAAAAAACATTACTAAAAATCTTTGCCAAACTGGTTTTCCTTGAAGTAGATGTTCTTTAGGAATTTTCTCATCTTCTATTGCCCCTTCTCCGGCTAATTGAACAAATCCTCCAATTGGAATAGCTCTAATACAATAAGTTGTTTCACTTACTTTTTTCTTTTTTTGTTTCTTCTTCTCTTGATGTTTTTTACTAGTCCAAATAGCTGGACCCATACCTATTGAAAATTCATATACATGAATTTTAAACATCTTAGCAAAGATAAAATGTCCAAATTCATGAACTAAAACAATAATACCTAAAATAAATACAAAATATATAATTGATACAATCATATTTCCTCCTAATATAAATTACTTATAAGTATATATGTAATTGCTACAAAAATAATACTATCAAGTCTATCTAAAACTCCACCATGACCAGGAATTAAATTACTAAAATCTTTTATTTTTTCATATCTTTTAATGCTTGATTTAACTAAATCTCCAATTTGACCTATAATACTTAAAAATAAGGTTAAAACAATGATTATAAAGATATTTTTATTACTTATTAAAAAGAAATATATAAGTGTTCCGGACATAGTTCCTGCCATAGTCCCGGCAATTGCTCCTTCTAAAGATTTATTTGGTGAAATATCTGGAAAAATCTTATGTTTACCGAATTTACTTCCTATTAAATAAGCAAATGTATCAGTTAAAATGGTAATTCCAAATAAATACACTAAATAATATATTCCTAGATTTCTTAAATAAATTAAATTATTAAAAGCTAAACCTATAAAGAATGTAGAAGCTATTAAATAAAAAGCATCTTTATAATTATATTTCTTTTGATTATTAATAAATACTAATAATATTAAATAAATAAGTGGGATTAAAAGTAAAACTTTATAATCAACAGCTAAAAGTAAATTATTAAATAATAAATTATAAAGAATTAAAATAGCTGTAAATATATGAGTTATTATTACTACATAAATAGGTAAATTCTTCCGAAATTTTAATAATTCATGAAGTGCAATCATACCAAGAAGTAAAATCAGACCTGCAAACGGCAGTTTTCCAATTATTAATAAGGGAATAAAAACTATAAGCATTATGATAGCACTGATAATTCTTTGTTTCATATAGCCTCCAATAAAAATTATACCTTCTATATAGAAAAATAGCAAGAAAAAAAGAGTAATTTCTTACTCATTCACGTAAACACTAGCTACTGTTCTTGAACCTTTATGTTCATATTTTAAAGTTCCAGATACAGTTGTATATAAAGTGTCATCACTACCCTTTTTAACGTTTAATCCAGGATGTATTTTAGTTCCTCTTTGACGATAAATAATAGAACCAGCTGTAATATATTCACCGTCTCCGGCTTTGGCTCCAAGCCTACGACCTTTAGAATCACGTCCATTTGTAGAAGAACCTTGTCCTTTTTTATGTGCAAATAATTGAATATTTAATTCTAATTTCATATCTTTCTACCTTTCTATAATTTTTATATTTTTAGGATAATCTTTACTTAATTTTGTTAATAATTCCATCATATTATCTATTAACTTTAAAGTAACATTATCACGTTTTTTTAAAAAAATCTTTAAAGTATCATTTTTATATTCATGACTTATAGCATCTTTTTTTAAGGCAATTATTCCATTTATAGTTGTAATTACAATACTTGAAATACTACTACAAACAATATCTTTACCAAAATCAGCATATAAAGCATGACCTTTTATTACAATACTATTATCAGTTTTTTCAATAGTTACCATATTAACCAATTTTTTTAATTTCTACTTTTGTATATGGTTGTCTATGTCCTTGTTTCTTTCTAGTAGAAGTTGTATTAGGCTTATATTTAAAGATTTTGATTTTAGAACCTTTGCCATGTTTTATGATTTCTCCAAGAACACGAGCTCCTTTTACATTTGGGTTTCCAACTGTTTTATCTAACATAAGTACTTCGTCAAAAGTAACTTTATCGCCAGCTTTACCATCTAATTTTTCAACATAGATAACGCTACCTTCTTCTACACAGTATTGTTTACCACCTGTTTTAATAACTGCTTTCATATATTCCTCCTTTTCTTAAGACTCGCTTTTAAGGTACAAATAAATTGTTTCTAAACCTTTTCAATGCGGTTTGAGCTAGAAGGCTTCAAACATATAGATTTTACCATATAATATATGATAAGTCAAACAAAATTTGCCTATTTTAAGCTTTTTCTTTTAATAATTTCCTCTGGTTTTAAAACTTCATACCTTGTTTCTATTTTATAATCAAACTTTAAAGGTAAAATTAACCCTGTTATATCTTTTATATTAGGAAGTCTTAAAGTCTCCTCTTCTATTTTAGAAGGTAAAATTGTATTAGATATTTCTCTTAACCAATAAATATTTGCTTTTTTTCCAATATAATCAGGTAAAGTAGAATTAATTAATTTAATAGCACCCAACAAATTCAAGTCATCTCTTAAAAACTTTGGAAAAGAAATATTTTTAAGTGTTGCATCTTCAATTAAAAAACAATGCATATTTAAAGAGCCATATACTTCTTTTGGAAAAACTATATTATCTAGAAAACCATTTACATCAAATTCAATATTGCCATACAGTTTTTCAGTTAAAAATTTAATATTACTTCTATCTTGCCAATTAGAAATTTTTATATTTCCAACTATAATTTGAGGTGTTATTAATAAGTTATCACTATCTAATAAAAAATCACCATAATAAACTTTAGTTAGATTTGTAATTTCTGTTTCTAAAATAGCTACTTCTTCTTTTTGACAATTAAAAATTCTACTTAAATCACTTTTAATATCCCGACTTTTAATTATTTCAGAAACTCTAATATCCCCATCATAGCCAAAGCCAATTATTTTATTATCAAGTTGATATAAAAATCTAAGTTCTTCTATACTTAATTCTTGTTTAGCTTCATTTTTATTATAAATTTTTGTAACCTCTTCCATATCTTCTAATTTTTTATAATGTAAATCATTTTTAAAATAGGTATTAAGCATAGTTTTTAAAACATCTGTAAGTTCTGCTTCTACATCTTGACTCTTCCCTACTCCTCTTATTTCAGCAATTGCTTCATCTTCCATCCGAATAGCAATTCTTGGTATTTTAAATTCGTTATTCAAATCTTTGGTAAAATAGATATAAAAGTCTCCCCTTTCAAGTTGACTTTTAGCAACACTTAAAACAGCTGTACACCAATTAGTATTATAACCTTCTATGCTTTCTACAAGTAAAGACGGATTACTAAACCTTGGAAAATGAACCCACATTCCTTCGTTATTTTCATTTTCTTTTTCATCTTTAGTAATTTTCTTTAAAAAATAAGGATAAATTTTAGAAAATGAACCAGTTTTAACAATATTTTCTATTTCTTTATTATCTAAGGCATCATTCTTTAAATATTCTATTAAATTTAAAACAGTTTCTTGAAAGGCTTTTTTATTAAGTTCTATAAAAGGTGATATAGTATTTATTCCTCTATGATTATAAGAATTAGTATCATCATCAAAGCTTCCGATTTTAAGTATTCCTTTTAAAGCCCAATATTTAACCCAAAAAGGATAAGTATTGTCTTCTAAAAACAAATAATTAAGCCAAACATCTAAACTTTTCTTTTGATTATTGATTACTTCTTTAATGACACTTTCTTCATAATTATCATTTAAAAGATTACCATAACCTTTTTCTAATAAAATTCTTTTTCTAAATTCTAAATAACTATTTTTTATATTTTCTTTTTTTATAATATATTTAGAATATATAACTTCATATAAATATTTAAGGTGCTCTTTAGCAAGTAATTTAGTTTCTATAGCTTCTAATTTCTTAAGATATTCTTTAATATTTTCAAATTTAGCATATTTATTACCACTTGTATGTCTTAATAATTGAAAGTTTAAATATAAACTTTTATCTAAATTAGAAATTAATCTAATAGCTTTAGTTTCTAAATTCTCCATAAAAAATCACCACTTGTTAGAATATCATACTTTTTAAATAAAAAAAATAAAAACTTAAGATTTTATAGTAAAAAACTATAAACTTAAGCTTTATTTACTTTCTTTATAAGTAGTTTTAATACTTTCTAAAGTTAAATTCTTATTAATTAATTTTAAATCAACAACTTTACTTCCAACATATCTATAAGTGTCATTGTCTTTAGCTTCAAGAGCAAAAACTAAGGTAACTTTATCTCCATCTATCTTTTGATAAGCTAAATTATGTCTTAAAGTTTCAAATTCAAACTCTGAGAAAGTTAATACTATATTAGAATTATCTTTATATAATCTAATTGTATCTCCCTCAAGATATTCTTGCTCAATTGTTAAATCAACATCACTTATATTTAAGTAATTTTTAAAATAAGTTAAAAGTGTCTTATAAGGCATAGTAATCTTCGTTGTTAAACAATATTTTTCATTATCACTACACATTTCTAATTTATCAGTACTTCCCCAAATTAAATAAGTAGCTATCTCTGTTAATTTTTGATTATCAATTTTTTCTTTATCATAATTTTCTACATTATATAACATAACTCTAGAATTAATTATATAATTATCAATCATAGTTGAAGTAATACCATAATCTTTTTCAGATATATCTTTACAAGCATCTTGTAAATTATCTTGAGGTTTTAAATAATTATTATAAATTACAAATATTATTAATAATAAGGCTATAAATATAATAATTGTAAAAAGAATACTCGTAAATGATTGAATAGTATCATTCAAATTTTTAGGTTTATTCTCTTTAATTGGTTCAACTTCTAAAATCTTTTTTCCTTTAGTACTTTTAGAAGTAGTCGTCTTTTTAGTCTCATTTGTCTTTAAATTTTTTTTATTTTTAGTATTTTTATTTGGTGTTTTTTTCTTATTGTCTTTCATATTACCTACTCTTCTACTTCAAATTCTTCTAATGTTCCATCACTTTTTACTATTTTATTTATCATATCGGTAGCTGTTTTTAGCTTCTTGTCACAAAGCTTAGCAATAGTTGATGCTTCATTAAACTTATTTATAGCATCATCAAGCATAACATCACCACTTTCAAGCTCCCGAACAATTGTTTCTAATTTTTTGATATTCTCTTCAAAACTTAATTCTTTTTCATTCGCTTTCATAATTTCTCCTTTTCATTATAATTTTCTCATGTTTTTCTTCTTCGTCTTTTTCTAATACTTCATTATTCATTCTTACAGCAAATATTTCATGTCCTCTAAAATTTAACCATAAGAATATTTTTAATTGTAATTCTTGCTCTGGACTTTTCATATCTAAAGTTTCTTCATTTAATAAAAAGTCTTTAAAGGCTAAAATATCTAAATTTTCACTTACTTCAATATAAATATTTATTTTAGTTTCTAAATTTTTATTTTTATAGATAAAAACATAATGTTTAAAATCTATACCATCACTTGAGGCTACAAGATAATCTAAGCCTTTACTTGTATATTTTCTTTCTAAAAAAGTTTTCTTTTTAGTATTATAATATATGGTTTTAACATGTCTTAAATCTTTATTTTTAAAGGTATATTCTAAAATATAATCTGAGTATTCCGGGTGAACTCTAATTCTTTTCTTGGAAATATTTATTTCTATATCATAATTTATAAAATCAAGATTAGAAGTAGCTTTTACTTTAAGTTCATATATACCATCAGTTCCTTCTAACTCTTTTATATTAATACTTTCTATTTTATAGATTAAATTAGAATTTAAACTTGTAAAAACTAAATCAATAAGCTTAGGAATACTAACTAAAGTCTCCGTAAATATAGAACGTATTTCTTTTTTTATTCTTAAATTATTAGTATTAATATTTAGCTCCATATATTTCTTTAACCTCACTTTCTAAATACCCCTCATTTATTCTTGTTTTAATAATATCACCTTTTGCTACTTCTTCTAATTTAGTAATTGCTTTTTCATTTTTAGTTGTAATTGAATAACCTCTTTTAATAGTAGTAATGGGATTTAAAACTTCAACCTTATTTAGTAAGTTAAGATAGTTATTTTCTTTTTCTTTTAAATAATCTTTTCCAAGGTTTTTAATTTTTTTAATTAAATCATTATATAAATATATATCATCAATTAATAAGACTTTCGGATTTTTAAATACAAAGCTTTTTTTAAGTTCTTCTAATTTAGTACTCTTATTAAGAATATATAAATTCATACTTTTAATTAAATTTTCATATAAATTAGAAAATGCTTGTTCTTTAATTTCATAAATTCGTTTTGGATTTTTAAATACTTGACTATTTTCTAAACTGGTAAGTTTTTCATTATAAATACTTACTTTATGAAGTAAAGCTTTTTTAAGTCTAATAGTTACTTGCTCTAAATAATTTAAAACATCCGGAAGATTAGGAACGGCCATTTCAGCAGCTCCAGTTGGCGTTGGAGCTCTTTTATCAGCTACAAAATCAGCAATTGTAAAATCTATTTCATGACCAACAGCTGATATTATAGGAACCTTGGAATTATAAATAGCTCTAGCTACACATTCTTCATTAAAAGGCCACAAATCTTCAATAGAGCCTCCACCTCTACCAACAATTAAAACATCTATATCATAAGTATTAGCAAGTTCAATTTTTTTTACAATATCATTCTTAGCAAGTTCTCCTTGAACAAGAGATGGGAAAAGAATTGTTTCAGCAATTGGCCAACGTCTTTTAATCGTAGATAAAATATCTTTAATAGCTGCTCCTGTTGGAGCTGTTATAATTCCAATTTTTTTAGGAATTTTAGGTATTCTTTTTTTATGTTCTTCTTTAAATAAACCTTCTTTATTTAGTTTTTCTTTAAGTCTTTCAAAAGCTAAATACAAATTACCAAAGCCATCTTCTTCCATATTTTCAACAATAATTTGATAACTACCACTAGCTTCATATACCGTAATTCTTCCTACTACTAAAACTTTCATACCATCAGTCGGTGGAAATTTAACTTTTATTGCATTATTTTGAAACATAATTGCACTTATTCTAGAATTTTCATCTTTAAGTGTAAAATAGAAATGTCCCCGAGAATGTTTTTTAAAATTTGATATTTCACCTTTTAGAAAAACTACTCCTAAATTAGGGTCATTATCAATTTTATATTTTATATATCTATTTAATTGACTTACGGTAATATAATCATTCTTTTCCATTTAAGTCCTCATTATGATAAATTTTATCTAAACAAGCATTTATCATTTTAGTAACATTTGTATCACTGTAAGTTTTAGAAAGTTCTATAGTCTCATTAATACAAACAATTGAAGGAGTATTAGTATACATAAGTTCATAAATACCTAAACTTAAAATAGCTTTATCTACTTTACTTAACCTATCAATTGTCCAATTAGTTAAATATTTATTAGCTAACTCTGATATTTCCTCTTGCTTCTTGATAATTCCCATAACAGTATCTTTAACAAAAGCATTTTCAATTTCTAATTGTTCATGAATAAGAGTTTCTACATCATATTTAACCTTCGTTTTTTCTAAAATATAAACTTGATATAATACTTTAATTATAATATCTCGTAATTGACTTCTGTTTTTCACTTAAATCACCAAGATAATTGTATCATAAAATACCTAGTTTTTTTAGTATTTTCTTAAAAAATTCTTTTATTTTTTCAAGTATAACCTTAAAAATGTTCTTTTTTTCTTTATAATCTTCTTTATTTTCCATATTACTTTCTAAACTATTTTCTAAATTATCATTTATATTTTCTTCTTCTTTATTAGTTTCTATTGGAACTTCTTTAGGTGATGCTTCTTTAATTTCTTCTTTTTTATAAAAAGTTCCAAATTCATTTGAGATTGCAACCCAAGCATTATTATCTATTTTAACCCAAGTATAATTGCCTGCATCTTTTGTATCTAAAACATTATATATTCCTTTATTTATATAGCCTAATATTTTTCCATTAGGGGTTTCTCGTACATATAAATTGCTTATTTTAACTTCATATTGGTCTTTAGTTTTATCTCTTTTAGTAGGTGTTTTTAGATATTTCCATTCAACATAATTATATTGTTCAAAATCTTCCCAATTTCTAGCATTCCAACTTTTTTTATATTCTGATTTATTAAACCAACCAAAATGTAAATGCACTCCCGTTACAGCTCCGGTTTTACCAGCTTTTCCTAGTTCCTTATTTTTATTAACTTTCTCACCCTTTTTAGTATTAATGCTTGCTAAATGTTCATATAAACCTACTTTATTAAGCCGGGGAAATAAAACATATATAAAATTACCACTAGTAGAATTGTAGCCTACCTCAAGCACTTCCCCATCCTCAAGAGGATAAACAGCTAAATTTTTATTGTTAGTTCCATAATCAACTCCAGCATGTAAAGTTCTTTTTTTAGTAATTGGGTGAATCCTATAACCAAAAGGACTAGTTATATAAGGATTATAATTTTTAAATAAACGAAATCCATTTTTACTCATTAAATACCTCCTTTTATATTCTATTAAAAAAAATAATAACTAAATAATTAAATTATCTAGTTATTATTCTAAAGCACTACCTAACTTATTAAATAAAAATTTTATAAATTTATCTACCATATTACTAGCTTTAGTTGATATTTTTAAAGACATTTTAGTAGTTTTATTACTATAATCAGTTTCAGGTTCTTGATAATTTTCAAGTAAAATATCTTTTCCATTCTTAACATCACTTTCAAATTCTTCAATTTTTTGATTAGTTAAAATAACTTCTTCACCTTTTAATTTAGTATAATACCCACTTGAATACGAAATATAAAGACCTAGGAATGCTACTATTAAAAGTATAATAAAAATTTTAAATATTTTCATATAATCACCAGAACAAGTATATTAAATCTACAAGATAAAATATGTCGTTTTAAGGATTTTTACTTATATAATCATATAACATATTTGCAATTACTTTTAAAGTATTATTTACTTCTTCAATTGTATTATCAACTCCCCCTACTTCAATTAAAAATACATTCCGAGAAAAATCTTGATTATAAACACCATTTACATTAGCACCTTTTTTTTCATATATTCCCCGACTTAAACCTTTATAATTTTTATTTAAGTAATCATTTAAAATAGTTATTTTTTCTTTATTTTCTTTATAATTTTCATTCTCTAAACCTAGTAAAAACATTACTTTAGCATAACTTACGCCATCTATTTCTATGGTTGTTATATCTCTTTTAACACTATCTCTATGTAAATCTATAAAATAATTAAGTTCCACGTTTCTAAGTTTTTCTTCTTCCATTAATCTTCTACTTATTTTATAACTATCCTTGTATTCTAATTTTTCTTTATTTAAAATTTCAACTACATTCTCTTCTTCAACTAAACTATTAATTCCAAGTTTCTTTAATTCTTCTTCTAAGATGTAACTAGCTGTTCTTACAGTTGGGGTTATATTATAAAGAGCATTTTTCTTATAACTATATTCTTCATTTGAATGGGTATTATAAATATAGACAATTGGTTTGTTGGTATTATAAGCTATATTAGAAACTTCTAAATCTAAACTTTCAGGAGCTTCTTTAAAATATTTTATAGCTTTCTTATTTTTTATATAAAAGTTTAAAAAATCAAACTTAATATTAGGAGCCATTTCTTTAGTAAACTCTAATTTTAGAATTTTTAAAATTTTTTTATCTAAATCTTTACTTGTCAATTTGTAACTTAAAACTAAGGACATTACTAATAAACTTAGAATAAAAATAGTATAAATAAACTTGATAAATTTCAAAAATATCACCAGTAAAGTATATGTTTTAAATTTTAATATATGAAAAAAGAATTAGTTTAGGCTAATTCTTTAATAATTTTTCAAGTAAATTTTCTTCTTCTTTTAATTTTTCTCTTTCACCATCTACTAATTCTTTAGGAGCTTTAGTTAAGTAACCTTCATTACTTAATAACTTCTGACGTCTTGCTATACTACTTTTTAAGTTTTCTATTTGATTTTCTAAAAGCTTTTTATCACCTTCGGTTAACTCTTTTTCATAATAAATATCTAAACTATAATAATTATCAGTAACCGGGTATTTGGTAGTATTAATATCTTTTTCTGTAATATGGCTTTCTAACTTTAACATTTTAATTACTAAATCTGGTATATTAGTATTAAATTTAACTTTAAAGTCTTTACCTATATTATTTTCTTGTTTTACATTTCTAAATAATTTTATAAAATCTACAATATGAGTAACTTCTTCCTCTTCTTTTTTAAAGAGCATTTTAGAATTATATTTAGGATAATCACTTATCATTATATTAGGACTATCAGAAAAAGGCAATTTAGAATAGATTTCATCAGTTACATAAGGCATTAAAGGATGTAACATTTTTAAAACATTTATAAGAACATAATATAAAGTAGATAAGGTACTTGAAGCAGTTAAACTAAATTTAGCAACTTCTATGTAAGTATCACAGAAATCACTCCAAATAAAGTTATATAAAATGCTATTAACATTATTAAATTCATACTTATCCATATATTTTATAACATCACGTATAGTTTTATTAAGTCTTGTAATAATCCATTTATCTTCTGGCTTTAAATTAGTTAATTTATAATCACTTTCTTTAAAATTTTCCATATTTAAAAGGCAAAAACGAGAAGCATTCCATAATTTATTTATAAAGTTCCAAGAAGCTTTAACTTTGGTTGTATCATATCTTAAATCTGTTCCTATACTAGTTGATGTTACTAAAGTATAACGAAGAGCATCAGCACCATATTCTTCTATTACATCCATTGGGTCAATTCCATTACCTAAAGATTTACTCATTTTAAGACCATTTTTATCACGAATTAAACCATGAATTATACATTCTTTAAAAGGTCTTTCCTTCATAAATTCTAAGCCTTGGAAAGTCATACGATTAACCCAAAAAGGAATTATATCATAAGCTGTAACTAAACAATCGTTAGGATAATATCTTTTAAGTAATTCGGTATTATCAGGAAAACCTAATGTTGAAAAAGGCCACAAAGCACTTGAAAACCAAGTATCTAAAACATCCTCATCTTGTACCCATCCTTCTCCTTTTGGAGCTTCCATTCCAACATAAACTTCCTCCCCTTTATACCAAGCCGGAATTCTATGTCCCCACCAAAGTTGACGAGAAATACACCAGTCATAGGTAATTTCCATCCAATGTTCCATAATTTTTTCAAAACGACGAGGAACAAAATTAACTTTTGTATCTTTATTTTTTTGATTTTTTAAAACATTATCAGCTAAAGGACGCATTTTAACAAACCATTGACGTGATAAATAAGGTTCTACCATGGCATTAGTCCTTTCACTATGACCAACTGAATGAGTTATTTCTTCAATATTAATTAATAAATCTTTATCTTTTAATTCTTTAACTAATTCACGTCTACAATCAAATCTATCCATTCCTTTATAATAGATAGCATTTTCATTCATAGTTCCATCAGGATTAATTACAACAATTCTTTCTAGATTATGACGATTTCCAACTTCAAAATCGTTAGGGTCATGAGCTGGAGTTATTTTAACTACACCTGTTCCAAAGTCAGGGTCAGCATGAATATCAGCAATAACCGGAATTTTTTTATTTACAATTGGTAAAATAACATTTTTTCCAATATATTTTTTATAACGTGAATCTTTAGGATTAACAGCAACAGCTGTATCTCCAAATAAAGTTTCTGGTCTTGTAGTTGCAACTTCTAAATAGTCACTACCATCTTCTAAAAAGTATTTTATATGGTAAAACGCACCTTTTACTTCTTTATAAATTACTTCTTCATTAGAAAGAGCTGTCATAGCTTCAGGGTCCCAATTAATAATTCTTTCACCCCGATAGATTAAACCTTTATTATATAAAGTAACAAATACATGTCTAACAGCTTTATTTAAGCCCTCATCTAAAGTAAATCTTTCTTTATCATAGTCAAGTGATAATCCAAGTTTAGCCCATTGCTTATGAATATTAAGTGCATATTCTTCTTTCCATTTCCAAGCAACTTTTAACCATTCATCTCTTTCCATAGAGCGAGGATTAATTCCTTCGTCTTTTAATTTTTTATCAATTTTGGCTTGGGTTGCAATTCCAGCATGGTCCATACCAGGTAACCATAAAGTATCATAACCTTGCATTCTTTTATAACGAATAATTGTATCTTGAATACCTGTATCCCAAGCATGTCCTAAATGTAATTTTCCGGTTACATTAGGAGGTGGTATAACTATACAAAACGGCTTTTTACTTAAATCACCACTTTTAAAATACCCACTTTTAAGCCAATTATCATACTTTAATGCTTCTACTTTAGAATGTTCATATTTATTATCTAACATAATTCCTCCTTAAAAATATAAAAAACACGATTTTCCAAAGGACGAAAAACCGTGTTACCACCTTAATTTGTAATATACATTACCTTAAAATCTTAATGCGATTAACAATATATTTTACTAAAGTTCAAATATATACCTCCAAAGCTACCTTCTATTATCTAATTATTAGTTTGCACCACCCACTAACTCTCTTAAAATCTTGATAATATACTCCTCTTTTTCATAGGTTTGTCTATATATTAGCATAATTTTTTTTAAAAAGCAAATATTAAGTATTAGCTTTTTTATTATTATCAATGATTTCTTTTATTTCTTCTTCATTCATTCCAGTTGATTTTTCTATTAAATCTAAAGAAGTTCCATTATTATAGAAGTTAATTACCATTTCTCTTTCTTTTTGAATAGCACCTTCTTGAACCCCAGCATTAAAAGATTTTTCTTCAGCTATTTTCTTATCATTAATTGCTTCTAGCTTTTCAATATATTCGCTCATCTCTTCGTCCATATAGTTTTTTCTAAAGGTTATATCCTCTGATATTTTAGAAAGTTCTTCTATATAACCTTTTAACTCCTTTTCCTTATTTTCTATTTACTTCCTATTTTTTTAATTATTTCTTTTATTTCTTCTAAAGATAAATTTTATATTTCTTTAATGTCTTCTAAAGTTAATCCCTTTTTGGCCATATTAATTACCATATCTATTTTATTTTGCATAATACCGGCGTTAAAAGCTTTTTCTTCAGCTATTTTCTTATCGTTAATTGCTTCTAGCTTTTCAATATATTCGCTCATCTCATCATCCATATAATCTTTTCTAAAGGTTATATCCTCTGATAT
>CANQEQ010000004.1 GCA_947595345.1 uncultured Bacilli bacterium
TTTTGGCATGGAACAAAAATCTTTTTTAGATTTTTGAAGAAAATGACTTGACTTTTTATAGTTAGTCACATCCTTAAGAATATTTTATAATTTTTTAGAATATTTGTAAACTTAAAAAAGGCTTAAAGACCTTTTATATTTTTATTATTTTTAAGTTTATTTTTCAAAAATACTATCAAGCATTTTTTCTATATCAGCTCTTTCTATAATACCACCTGCTGCCCTAGTATTGCCTCTTCCTTTAAAATATTTAGCTATATCATTAGCAACTAAAGTATTAGATATAGTCCTAAAGGAAATGGTATTATAGTCTGGTGATACAATTGCAATTAAAGTGGCATCAACCTTAATATCTCTTAAATAATCAGCTATATCATTTCTAAAGTCATAAGTTGCTATCGCAATAACAACTTTTTCTCCTTTAAATTCTTTATAATATAAATTATCAAGTGCAAATTTTATTTTTTCTTCTACTTTTATTTTTCTACTATTAATAAGCATTTTCTCAAATTTATTAAACTTGAATTTAGCTTTATTTTCTTGTAATTTTTTAACCATTAATTCTATAAAAGACTCATTATCTAAAGTATTATAAAGTAAGGTTAAATCTCTTGGAAGTGTGTCATTATAAATTGTCTTCCACTCCCAAGTATCATATTTTCTTACAATTTCCTTGAATTCATACCAAAGTTTATTATCTTTACTTAAATAATTATTTTGAATTAAATAATCATAAAATAGACTAGTTCCTGAACAAAGTCCTAAATTATCCTGAACTTTAATTGTTAAAAAATCATAATTTTCTTTAACATCTTCAAGTGTAAAACGATGATGGTCAAAGATAAATATTTTATTTTTTAATTTTTTTAATTTAGCTATTTCTTTTGCAAATTTATCTCTAATCGTTAAATCAGTTATGAAAACTAAATCATAATCATAAATAGTTTCATTTTCTAAATACTTATTAAATTCTTCTTCTAAAGTTTTAGATTCACATAAATCATAGGTAACTTTACTAAAAGCTATTTTAGATAAGATTACACTTCCCATACCATCTATATCACTTTTATGAGAAAATATTAAAACATTCATAAAAAATTAACTTCTAGCTCCACCATCAACACTTAATAATTCACCAGTTATATAACTTGCTAAATCACTAGCTAAAAATAAGAAAGCATTAGCTATATCATCTGGAGTTCCAATTCTTCCTATTGGTATTGTTTTAATAAGTGGTTCTATCATTTCCTTTGGTAAACTCTTAACCATATCGGTTTCAATAATTCCTGGTAAAACAGCATTAACTCTTATACCTAATGGTGCTAATTCTCTAGCTAAAGATTTAGTAATTCCATTTACAGCAAATTTACTAGCTGGATACATAACTCCACTTGGTTGTCCATAAATACTTACCATAGAACTTGTATTAATAATTACTCCTTTAGTTTTCTTTAAATAAGGAAGACTTACTTTACTAGTTGTAAAAACTGATTTAATATTTAAGTTACTAATTTTATCATATTCTTCCTCAGTATAATCTTCTAATTTTGTTTTAGAAGCAATTCCAGCATTATTTACTAAAATATCTATTTTTCCCCATTCTTTTTCAACTTTATTAAAGACATCTTCAACTTCTTTTATCTTATTCAAATTAGGATAAAAACCTAAAACTTCATACTTGGGATTTATTTCTTTAATTTTTTTAATAGCCTCATCTACTGTTTCACTACGAGAGCCTAAAACACATACACGTGCTTTATTTTCTAAAAACTTTGTAACAATAGAAAAACCAATACCTCTTGTTCCTCCTGTTACAATTGCAACTTTTCCTTCTAACATAATTACCTCCTAAATTAATTATATCATACAAAAAGCAGATTAACTCTGCTTTTTACTTTTTTTCTTTACATTTTCTTTTGTGTTTTTCTTAATATTATCTTTTTGATTATTTTTAGCTTCTTTAACTTCTAATTTTTCTTTTCTTGGTTTTTCCTTTTCTCTTTCTTTTTTTAATTCTTGTTTATATTCTTTTAATAAACCTATCATTATATATATGCACCACAATATAACTAATATGCAAATTATAATTATTACCATTTTAAAAGGTGTAATAGGATTATATATATCTGAATTACCTTTTATACAATTATCTGTACCTAAATTATTTTCTATGTGACTAATTAAATCACAATAATCACCTTTAGTATTTAAGTAACTATCAATAACTTTATCTAACTTTTTACTATCAAAACCTATAAAATAATCTGAACCGATTACAATTACCGGATATTTATTTTCTTTAAATTTTAAAACTTTTTTAGTATTGTTATAAGTTTCTTTATTATCCTTTACTTCAATTTCTTTTAAAACGATATTTTGATTTTTCTTAGCTTTGTCGGAGATATATTTTTTAATATCCTCGCATTTTTCACATTCACTTTCTCTAAATAGATAAATATTCAAATCGCGAGTTCCAACTGATGATGCAACAGCAGCTTTAGCTGTTATAGGAAAAACACAAACAAAAATTCCAATTAGAAATAATAATTTTTTCATAAACCCTCCTTACATTATAAATATATCATATTATTTTTAAAATTTATAGAAATATTCATTAAATAAATAAAATAATTTTTTCTTTTCTATTTTTTTATATAATTCATTTTTTCTAAAGCATACCGAGCAAAAGGTGACAACTGACTTTCAGATAGTTCATTAATTAAATACCAATTAGCTCCATCAGAATCCAAACCATCAGCTTCTTTTTTTAATTCAACCTCATTAGTTTCAACTAAATACAAAATTCCAATATGATGTAAGTCCTCAAATAAATCTTCTTCTATTTTCCATTTTATATTAGTTGCTGTAACATCAAACAAACTATACTTGCTTACACTAATTCCAGCTTCTTCCATTATTTCTCTTTCTAAGGTTTCACTTGGAAGTTCAGTATGCTCAATTCCTCCTCCAGGTAAATCAAGTTTGCCTTTATATCCTCCTCTAGCTTTTTTTACTAATGCAATTTTATTATCTTTTATAATAATTCCATATGCTCCAACATGTGTTTTTACAATAGTTTCCATTATATATTATTCTCCTTTCAAACTTTTACTTAAAATATCTAATACTTAAAAATTCATTATTAAATAATTATACAAAAAAGAAGAGTTTAATCTTCAAAGAAGTCATCAAAAAACTCATCATCACTTACTTCTTTATATTTATTCTCTTCTTTTAAATCCATATTAGGTTTAATATTTTCTGGATTAGCTTCTAAACTCTTCTCTTTTATTTTATTTATTAACTCATCAATATCACGAGGTGTATTATCCTCTTTAACATTATTTGAAGAATTACTAGCTTTAAAATCGGCATCATTAAAAGTATCTAAGAAATCTTTAAAAGACTCTTTATAATTACTTTCTTCGGACTTAACTTCAGGTTCTTTAATAGTAGAAGCTTTTTCTTCATTTCTAACATCATCATTACCTTTTAGCATATTATCAAACTTAGTAAAATCAAATTTAGAAGTATAATCAGCTTCTCCTAAGAAATTAATCTTTTCCTTATTTTTTTCAGTATCTCTATTTGAAACATTCTCAGTTTCTATAACATTTTTGTCCTTAAAATTATTCGTAGTTTCTATATTATTATTTAAAGGAGCCTCTTTTTTCATATCAGCTAATTTCTTTTCTTCAGTTGTAATCTTATCTTTAGTTGCTTTTTCTTCTTCAGCTAGTTTTTTCTCCTCAGCTTCTATTTCAGCAATTTTAGCATCCAAATTTTCTAGAATTTTATCAACATCAATCTTAGGTTCATTACTAGTTCTTCTAGGTTCATCAAATAAACCTGGAAAAGGTGGCCTAATCCCTCCGGACGTGCCGAATGGATTAGCTGAAAATCCTCCTGGAAAACTTCCAGGAATTCCTCCGAATGGACTACCAGATTCCTTTTTCTTTTCAGTTACATATTCCTTAACATTAAATACTTTTACTTCTCTTGTTTCTCTTGGTTTAATATCCCGAGGGTCAGCTTCTTTAAATTTTCTTCCCCAATCCATTTGATAATCTGGAGTTAATTTAGTTTTAAAAGGAGGCATTCTAAGACGTCTTACAATTACTTCATTCATTTTTAATTTTTGTAAATCACTTATTGTAATTAAAGGTCTAGTTTCTTCCTTTTCTTTCTCGTCTTTTCCTGTTTTAACTTTTACTTCTCCACACATCTTACTAATCTCTTCTAAAGCCCTAAGCTCCGTTGAAATTAAGTAAATCATATTGCCACAGTTACCTTTAATAGTTTCAGCATTTTGTTCACCATAAACTTCATTCAATTGAGCAAAGTTCTGAATAATCATCGTAAAACGCATCAAACGACTACGGGCAGCTGTAATCATAGAAGTAACATCTTTTAAAGGTGGCATATTAGCAAACTCATCAAGTAAGAAATTTGTACGAACAGGAAGTGAACCACCATTGTTTTGGGCTACATCTATCAAAGTTTCATATACTTGCTTAGTAAAAATAGTAACTAAAGAATGATAAGTTTTCTTTTCATCTTGAATAACAACAAATACAGCAGTCTTTTCTCTACCAATATCTTCCATATTAAAATCACTATAAGATAACATCTCAGATAAAACAGCTCTACTTGCAAACAATTTAATTTTTTGTTTAAATACAGCTAAAATACTCATTTTAGTATCACTTGGAGCTAAAATTGTACTTGAAGCACTTACATATTCAGGACTATTAGGATCTTTTGTCTTAAAATACTCCTTAATATAAGTACTACCACCAATTTTCTCTTCTCCAACTGTTGTCATTAAACTAATACTGTTTAAATTAATCTCTTCTTCTTTGGCATCTTTGAATAAAGCTAAGCACAAACCAGAAAAATAATCAGCTGAAGTTCTTTCCCAGAAAGGATCAGAATTTTTATTAGATTCATCATACAAAATATTAGCAGCTAAATCTTCTAATAACTCAATAGCTTTATCTTGATTACCATTTTTCCATAATTTATAAGGAAGGGCTAAGGGATTCCAAGCATTACCTTTATTAGGTTCACGGAAATTAAGTAAAATTATTTTATACCCTTTGGCTCTTAACATATTACTTTTCTTTTTATATAATTCACCTTTAGGATCGGTTATAATCATTGATTCACCATGTTTAGATAAAAGCTCTATCATAGGATAAATTATAGCTGTTGTTTTTCCTGAACCAGTTGAACCAATTACCAAATTATGATACTCACTATTATCAACATAAATCTTTTTACCATTATTAATTAAAGCAATTCCAGCATAATCAGAATGAACATCAGTTGGTAAGACTAACTTAAGCTCTTTCTTCATATCTTTTTCATCGCACCATTTACTATATCCATCACTTGAGGATTTTTTTTCAGTTGAAATTCCAAACCCCTCTTCAAATTCAAAGAAATAACTTTTACAACTAATTAAAAGGGCGATTAAAGCTGCAAAATAGAAAACAATAGTTGACATCAACAAATCACCACTAAAAGCCGGAAGTGGATTAAGACCTGTAAAATCACCAGTTGATGTAACACTTGATAAATTTGATATAGCAACAGCTACAATATAAAGAAGAACTAAACAAATAATTAGAAATTTCTTCATATCCGAAGTATCAAAACGCAACTTTAATTTCATTTTTCATCAACCTTTCCTAAATTTTATTATTCTTTTTATTTTTCTTAACTAAATACCTTATTATTAAAATCAAAACAACAACCAACAAGCAAAGTATTCCAATTGATATATACATATATAAATTATACACGTAAATTTTAGTTTTATCAAATGTTATTTTTAATTCTTCTTCTTTGGAAGCCTCAGTTATTTTCCACTTATAAGTATTCGTTTTTTTATCAATCTCCGAAGCATTACTATCTACTACTTGATATGGTACTTTAATATTAATCATTAAATTAGAAATTGGATAACCATTATCTGTTTCATCTTCAATATAGGGAATAAAGTTCTTAGCTTGAATTGTAATTAAATTGCCATCTACAATACTTTCTATATTTTCAAAGGAAATATTTTTAAAAACTGTTGTTTTAGTATAAGAATCTATTGAATTATATTCTTTCTTAGCTAAAATACCTGGGTAATAAACATCCTCCTCTACCATGCTATAATCATAACCATTATCTTTAAGAGGTTTAATAAGTTCTCCATTATCATATATCCTTTTTATAATTGTTTTAGGATATTCTTTATAAAAAATATTAAAATATTCTTCTGTTGCTGTTATAAAAACTTCCTCTTTAACACTTAAATCTTTATTAATCTCTAAGCTATAATTAGCTGATGCACAGCCTGTTATAAAAAATGGTACTACTAAAATTAAGATTAACTTGTTTAATTTCATTTTTCCTCCTTTTAGTTATTTGAAAGAACCATAAAAGCTGGATTATTTACCCATTTTGCTATATCAGTTGCAAAATCTGCCCAATAGTTATCACGTGATGCATTTCTTGTTGCTGGGTCCCATACTAATACTTTAGTTTTTCCACCTTCCGTTTTAACTCCAACTAAAGCAATATAATGTCCTGAGTCTGTTGAATATCTTGCTCCTTGACCACTATTAGGTGCAATTCTTGCTACAACAACTGAATGACCACTTGCTAAATCACTTAACATTTTATTAATCGTTGTTGTATCATTTTTATTAACAGAATAAGCTGATAATCCGTATTCTTTAGCTGCCGATATTGGGTAAGTATACCGGCTACCACTACCTGTACACTTTCCAACTTCTTTTAGTTTATTACTAACATCTAAAGGTGTAATTCTTTGATTAGTAAGTAAAGATACGGCAATTGCAGTTGAAGCAACACTACAACCTGATGCCGAAATTGTTCCACCTTCACAGAAACTATTAGCACCTTTATAATCAGTTTGGAGATAATGATATTCTTCGTTTAAATTTACTTGTCCATTATAATTATTAGTTGTTTCATAATATAAACCTTCACGAATATTTATCAAATCAAAATTAGAATAATATTTATTTAAAATTTGCTCATAAGTCATACCATTTCTAGAATCAGCTAAAGCTTCGGTTTGACCCATACAATCGCCACCATGGCAGTATGACATATTCTGATAATAATTTCCACCTTTTAATTGGTCACCACTTGTGAAAGTTTCAGCTGTTACACCTTTTTGAACCATTACCACACCATAAATTTCAGCTAAAACATCATCCATGAATTTATTTTGAGCTTCATTCCAAGGCCTATGATTTCCAGCCGTTATTCCAAATCGCTTAAGTCCACTATAAGCTGTTCCAAATTCATCGCCTCGATTAGCATAAGTACAACCATTCTTGACATCACAAGAAACTAAACGACAGTTTCCCGTTGGAAAGTTTATATCTTGAACCCCCGGATAAAAATCTACATTAAAGCTTCCTAACATATACGTTAAAGTCGCAACTGTAAATGCCTTTACTCCTTCTTTTTCAGCTTCGTTCAAGGAATCTCTACCAAGTTCTCCTTCAACTGCTCCTTTTAAGTATTCAGTCATACTAAAATACTCCGGATAATTTGTTCCAGCATTTATATTTCTATCATTTGAAAAAACTTTTTTTCCACGTTCATTTATGAAAGTTGAGTATTTCTGCTTACATGTCTGTAAAAATATTCGCATTGAATCGCCTAAAAAGGCTTGATTAGTATTTTTTTCTAACAATTGTCTTGCTATTTCTGAAAATTCAAATATATTTTTAACTAATTTTTCTTTATTGGCTACACTTGTATCATTGCCTAAAACATCTTTATAATAAGAAGCTAAAAAACTACTATTAACTAATTTATTATAAAATGTTCCATTTTCTTTAAAATCAGTACTATAACTTCCATTATTTTCAGTCACCATCAAATTAGCAACCTCTTCTATACGATTTGATGCTAATTTAAAATCTACTTCATTGGAATTTTCAACATCAGCAGTTGAAGAATAAAATCTATATAAAAGAGTTGCATTTAATAAATATTTATCAAGATATACACCATAATCACTTGTAAATTTCGTAATAGTAGAGTTAATCTTTGCATAATATTCTTTCTCTTGTTGTTGTTTATCTCCTGTATTATAGACATAAAATGGGTTATCACTATTACTTGAATTTAAACCTAAAAAAGGTGAAATTATCAATGTAGGCTCCGAAAAAAGTATTGCAATTAAAAGAACAATTACTAATATTCCACCACCAAATACTATTATAGGTAATGACTTAATTAATAATAATATTTTTCCTACACCACTAACTGTTCCTTCAATCGATTCTTCAACACTAGGCTCATTTTCATCTTTTACATCTTCATCATTAGAATCTGAATTTTTATCTTCTATATCATTATTATTGTTATCATTATCTGAATCAGAATTTTCATTATCAAAAGGATTACCTAGAAAACTTCTTAATATATGAGACCTATTTCTATTTTTTAAAGCCCTAGGAATATTATCTTTATTTTTATTAATTTTACTTGGTTGATTATTATTAGCTTTAGGCCTTAAATCATTTTTTCCACTATCAATAGAAGGTGGATTTCGTCTAGCCCCTTGAGGAACTCTAGTTGCTTTAGTACCTACTCTATTTGGAATAGGATTTTGGCCTTTTGTAGGTTGATTGTTTAAATTAGAACCTACTTGAATATTATTCGGAGTATCTAATTCTGGATTAAATCCTCTATTATAAGGTACTTGATTAAAATTATTATTAATTTGATTATTAAAATTAGAAGGAGCACTCCTATTAGGAGCCCCCCCTCTTTGATTTGGAGTCGTACTCCTATTATTAATATTTCTATTGGTTTGATTATTCATTTGGTTATTATTCATACGACTCACCTGCCTTTACTACTATAATCCTCCACCAGAGCCAAAGGAATCTAACTCATCTTGAGTTACAACAACATCTATTTGCATACGTCTTGAACCACAGACAAATAGAGCTTGCCCTTGAGAATATCTTTTAATACTTTCTACTTCATTTTCATTTAAGTCAACTAAGTAAGATAAATCTTCAACTGCTTGTTTACGAAGTTGCATTATCATATAATATGATGCATTATCAAATATAGCTTTTCCTTGAACTATTACATCTTGGTCTGAAAAATCACTTGGTTGTTGTGTAATAATTATTGTACCTGTATTGTACTTGCGACTTCTTCTTTGAACTTGAGCTAAGAAATCAGCTCCTAAAACATTTTTTCCACCAAGCAAAACATGTGCTTCATCTACCATTAAAATAGTATCCCGGCTTTTATCAAGACATAATCCCCAAGCAAACTTTAATATATTAAAGAATAAAGCATTTTTAATATTAGTATCTTGATTCATTAATTCTTTTATATTAAATACTATATAATTACTATCACGTCTAATTGTTGTATGACCATTGAAATAATAACTAAGTTCTCTAACAAATGGTCTTACTTTAAGTTCCAAACGTTCCATAACATCACGTTCATGCGTCTTTTCTGTTAAAGATGTTAATCTTCCTCTAATTGTAGCATAAACATCACTAAAAGTTGGAAAATCTTCGCTTGTTTTATTCATAAAATTAGTATCAAAATTAATATCAAAACGACGATAAGTATCTTGGACAATTTCACTAAATAAAGTTTGAACATCCTCTTCTATATCAGGATAGTAATAACGCATAAAGGCTTTTAAAAATTGTAAGGTTCTTGTAAGAACTGTATGACCAAGTCCTTGAGCTATTTCTTCTTCATCAACATCTAATATAATTTCAAGGGGATTAATCATACCAAATTGTCCACCTTTTCCAAGGTCAACACTATCTCCACCAAACATTCTTGTCATTTCTTCAAGTTCGTTTTCAGGGTCAATTGCTACAATTTGACAACCATTACGAATATGTCCTCTAAGTAATAATTTAGCAGCTGTTGATTTACCTGAACCAGAACCACCTAGAATAATCATATTAGCATTATTTCTATTAGTTTCTTTACGATATTTATATAAAAATTGATTAAATAAAACTACACCACCTGAAAAATCTACACCTATTAAATTAGATAAACCAGGGTCTTTTAAAGAATCAAATACATAAGGATACATTCCAGCAATAGTTATACTTGGAATAGGTGTTCCTATTCTCTCTTCTATTTTTTGTTTAGGGAAAATTGGTAAAATTGATTTTAAAATTGTTTCTTGTTCAAATCTTAAAGTTACAGCTCTAAGTTCCATTGAATCTAAATAATTTTTTACATTAGTTTTTTTAAGTTCTAATTCTTCTCTTGAATCAGCTGTTATCATGATATGCATTTGAAAATCAAAAATCATTGATTGATTAGCTGCTAACATAGAAACGAAATATTCCAAAGATTCAAAATCTTGACGAATTCTCTCTTGCATAGTTCTATCTTTTTCTTCTTGATAACGTTGTTTATAATCAGCAATTTGCTTGTTAATCATTTTTTGAAGCATTGAAAATGGAACTGGAATATGTTTAATTACTACTTTTATACCAGCAATATTAGTAAGTTCAGCTAAATAACCTGGAGTAATAAATTTAGGATATGATACAACTGTTAAAATTGTTGCATATTTATCACTTATATTAAAATCACTTGGATTGAATTGTAAACCTTTAGGTGCTATTTCACTTTTAAATATACTCATTCTGCCACCACCGTTCCAAATTCAGTTCTTACTCCACCATTTAAGAAGTTATCTAAAATAGTTCTTAAATCATCATTTGATGTTTGACTAGCATTAAGTCCACAATTAGCAAGACCATTAATCAATAAACGAATTCTCTTGCCAATTTCGTCCGGATTTTTTTCTTTAAATAAAATATAATATTCAGTATCTACTACTTGATTATTAACAAACATATTAGCCTTTTCAATATCTTGAGAAATTATTTTATATTGAGCTGGTGTATTAGCATTTTGTAACATAATTTGAAGTTGAGACTGATAAACTGATATATCAACTGGTCTATCAGCTGAAATCATCCAAAATTCAAAATTTAATAAATTATAAAAATTTCCTAGAGCATTAAGTATACCTTGTTGTTGAATAGGGTCTAAAATGAAAATATTTCTTGGTTGAATTTTAACACCTGTTACTTTTTCATTATTAGGTAAAACTATCATGTTATTATTAATAGTTTTTACATTAATCCAATCTTCTGTATAACTTGAACCTGCTGGTTTCTTAGGGGGATTTACTGTTTGTTTTTTATTAACATTCATATTATTATTTGTCTTTGAATTCATATTTTGAACACCAACCTCTCCATACGTATTTTTGCCTATTAGTATAAAAGCCTATAAGTTCTCCAACTGCAACCCGAACATTATGATAATTTGGAAACGGAAATACCAAAGCTACTGAGGTTAAAGCTGGTAATAAACCTAAAATTGATGTGTAGTTATCAAGTAAATTAGCTGACGAGATAATAACTAATATGATAAGGGTTAAGCCTACTCCCGTCAAAAAAATCACTAAATCAATAGGCATGAATATACCAAATATTAAACTGCTTCTTTTGGTATTTGCTGGGATTAAAAATTGATTCACTTATATCACACTCCTTTTTATTAATTTCCATTACTGCCTTTCCATCTTTGATTAGAAGACCTTGCTGCTGAAGTTTTAGAACTAGCAATTTTAGCACTAATTTCAGTATCTCTAGCAGTTAAAGCATCATCAACAGTTGACGAGTCATTTTCATAAGCTCTTACATAGTCATCAACTGAAGCATATACATGTTTATTACCTCTAGAATCAGTATACTCAGTTCTTCCTAAATTAGCAAAATTGTCTGAAATCTTTTGTCTAATACCAGTAAGTGCACGTCCAATTGATTGGTCTGTGTTTAAATCACTACTGTTACCATCAACAGTCATAACATGATGTGTTCTACCATCATTTTGAATTTCTTTTTGAGCAGCTAAATATAAATCTCCTGTACTTGATAATTGAGAAGCAATACTACCAATACCAGCTGCTTGAGCTGATGAAGAAAGTGAAGATAAATCTCCAAAGCTTAAATATTTACCATTAGCTTTTAAACCATTATTATTTAAAGTATTTAAGGCATCTATTAATGTTTGATTATTTGAAGCTCCAATAGCTGCAGCATTTTGATTAAAAAGAGTTCTTAAATCATTAACTGTTTTAGATCTACCATTCTGAATTCCACTCCAAGTTGTTTCACTAGCTTTTTTATTTAATTTATCATTAAATACTGATTTGTATTCTTTATCTGCAGATTGTACTTCACTAATTGAGCCCCTAATATCTCCAGCTAATGATATATCATCTTGAATATTAGCCCAATCACGTGCACCTACAGCCATTCTATCAAAAATGTTTACACCAGCTGCACGATCAGCTGCTCGTAAGTTTCTTCTACTCCAAGATTTTTGAACTGCACGATTAAATACTTTACCACCTGTTTCACCAGTTGCTGCTACCTTAGCTCCATTCCAAAAACCAGAACCTGCTCCAGCAATTGTTGAACGTAAACCTCTCCAAAAACCAGCATGATGCACACCAGCATTCCAAGCATTTCCTGCTCCAGCTACTAAACCACCTGCTACTGGAGCAACAGCTCCTGCTGCTTGTTTCCAGCCTTCTCCTGTAAGCATTCCTTTTAAAATATCTCCAGTATTTTGGAAACCTAACATATCACCTATAAACTTAGGAGCTTGTTTAGCAAATTGAAGTAAACCAACTATAACAAAGACTACGATTAAACTACTTCTTAAAGCATCGTCATCAAATTGACTACTCAAATAATTTAAATTGTCAGTTCCTAAGAAAGATTGAAAAACAAAAATTATAAAATAAATAATAATAAGCCGTATAAATAAATCTAAATATGTAGTTGTTGAAGCTTTAACCCAACCATTAAAAGCCTGACCAGAAGTCTTAGGATCTATATAACTTGCTATTGGAATAGGTGAAATAAATTCACATACAGCTAATTTTATAGCACGTATAGCTGTTGCTACAGCAATTGTTCCTAGTACCCAAACAACATAGGCTCCAACAAGTGTAGACCACGGAAACCGATAATTATACTTATATGTATTGGCGTCTGTTGAATATTGACAAGTAGCAAATTTTGCTTCTAATGCTGTGCCAACCGACCAAATAGTAGCATTATCATCATTACCTGTTCCCATAATTGATCCATCATTACAATTAGCATTATCATAATTAAAGAAAGGCATAAACGTGTAGAATGCCATCATTCTTCCAACACTAGCCATAGCTTCTTGAGAAGATTCATTTGTTGAATCTGGTGATATTTCATTTCCTAGAATAACTTTTGGAATTATGGTAACAACTTGAGTTTGTACTTGTCTTGCTAAATCAAAAATAGATGGAACTAGATAGATTAAAGCAAGCGATATAACTACTCTTTTTAATACTCCTCCAACACCCTGTTCTTTATCATCCATTTTTTCCGGATTAATAAGTATTTGGATAAAAGATATCATGATTTTGAAGAGCATGACTAAACCAAGGATTATATAAATTCTTGTAGCAAAATTATTAATTACTGAATCAGAGAAAATAGATAAATTTGATAAATCCATTGTTAATTGCATTAATATTTCAATAGCCCAATAAATACCTTTATCTAAAGCTCCAAATATTCCTCTAAGAAGACTATCAACTACAGCCATATTGACCTCCTAACCAAAATATCCCATACTATAATTAAGTATAACATTTTTATAATTCAAAGTAAATAATTTACCTTAAAATACTTCCCTTTAAATTGCTCTATTATTATACTATATTTTAAAGATTTGTAAATGTTTTTGCAAAATTTTTGTAAAGTTATTGTCAAAAAAAAGAAAATATTTTCTATTTTCCTTAATTACTTTTATTATTTATACTATTTTTTAGCAAACGAATAATATCTAAAGTTCAATTTAATTAAAATAAACTTCAGATATTAATAATAAAACTAGAGGATTACTCTAGCTTTATTATTTCCTGTTATGGTCGGAATCACCAGCTTTTTTATGCTACAAGTAGCATTATTATTATATGCCGAAAGGCATAACATAATTACTTATGTGAATAAATAATATCATAAATTTATATTTAATGTCAAGAAAAAATGACACATTAATATGCCATTTTTTCATATATATTCATATTTACTACCAACCACTTAATTAACCATTTATTTGGTTCATTACTTCTTCAGCAAAATTTTCTTGACGTTTTTCAATTCCTTCGCCAACTTCAAATCTTGTCATAGAAACTAATTTAGCTCCATTATTTTCTAAATATTTACCAACAGTTTCTTTATTTTCTGCTTTAACAAAGATTTGATTTTCTAAACAAACTTCTTCGTAATACTTACGAACTTTACCAACTAAAATATTTTCTATTTTATCAGCTGGTTTTCCTTCGTTTAATAATTCTTGACGCATAATTTCTTTTTCACGTTTTAAAACTTCACTTGGAACACTTGCTTCGTTTAAATATAATGGACGCATAGCTGCTGCATGCATTGCAACATCTTTAGCAACATTTTCATTTCCACCGGAAATTTTTACTAAAGAAGCAATTTTTCCACCCATATGTAAGTATGAGCCAAAATTTTCTTCATTTGTTTTTTCAACAACTTCAAATCTTCTAAAACTAATTTTTTCGCCAATTTTAGCAGTAATTTGAGTTACTAATTCAGAAACTTTACCATCTTTTGTTTCAAGTTCTAAAGCTTCTTCCATAGTTTTAACATTACTATTTAATAAAGCTTCTCCTAAAGTATTAACAAAGTTTTTAAATTCTTCATTACGAGATACAAAATCTGTTTCACTATTAACTTCTAAAACAATAGCTTTATTTTGATTTATAAAAATTTGACTTAACCCCTCAGCTGCTATACGGTCACTTTTCTTAGTTGCCTTAGCAATTCCTTTTTCACGTAACCAATCAATTGCAGCCTCAATGTTGCCTTTAGTTTCATCAAGAGCCTTTTTGCAATCAAGCATTCCAGCTCCGGTTTTTTCTCTTAATGCCTTAACATCACTTGCACTAAACATAAATCCTCCTTATTTTAAAACTTTTATTAATTCATCTTTTTTCATTTTAGAGTAACCTTTAACTCCTCTTTCTTTAGCAAGTTCTTTTAATTCAGTTAGAGTTAAATCTTTAATATCAGTGTCTTTTACCTCTTCTTCTTTAGTTTTTTCTTTTGAAACTTCCTTCTTTACTTCTTTCTTTTTTTCAACTACTTCTTTTACTTCCTTTTTAGGTTCTGCTTTTACTTCTTCTTTTACATTCTCATCAACTGACTTTGAAGTATCGTCACTTCCACAGTCAACTACTTCATTTCCATTAACAGAAGCAATAGCATTAGTTAAAGCATTAAGAACTACTTTAACAGCACGAACGGCATCATCATTTCCTGGAATTGGATAATCAAGAACATCAGGGTCACAATTAGTATCAACAATACCAAATGTTTTAATACCTAATTTATGAGCTTCACGAATAGCAATTTCTTCTTGTTTAGGGTCAACAACTATCATAGCTTTTGGAAGTTCACGCATTTCACGAATTCCTCTTAAATATCTATCTAATTTTTCATATTCTTTATTTAAAAGGGCAACTTCTTTTTTAGGTAATAAATCAAAAGTACCATCTTCTTGCATCTTCTCAAGTTCTTCTAATCTCTTAACACGAGACCTAATTGTTCTAAAGTTAGTTAAAGTTCCACCTAACCAACGTTCAGTTACATAATACATTTCAGTACGAGTAGCACATTCTAAACAAGCTTCATTTGCTTGCTTTTTAGTACCAACAAAGATTACTTTGCCTCCATCTTTAACAATTTCACCTAAAGCCTCATAAGCTTCTTCTAATTTCTTAACGGTTTTTTGTAAATCTATAATATAAATATCGTCTCTGGCTTCAAAGATGTATTCTTTCATCTTTGGATTCCATCTTCTTTTTTGATGTCCAAAATGAACACCTGCTTCTAATAAATAATTCATTGAAACTACTGTCATATTTTTTTAATTCTCCTTTTCTCTTCAATTAACTTCTTATATTCTACCAATTTGGCAGGACGAATATAAATTCATTAATTTGTTTATTTTTATTTTAAAGCCTCTAATAATTCAGCTTTTTTCATTGTACTATAACCTTCAACCTTTTTAGCTTTAGCAAGTTCACGAAGTTCTGCAACTGTCATTGAACTAATAGCTTTTCCTTTTTCTTCTTTCTTACTTTCTGATTTTGTAGTATTCTTTTCTTTAACGTCCTCTGTCTTAGCTACTTTAACTTCTTTTACTTCACCTTTTTTAGCAACTTCTACTAATTCTTTAAAAGCGTCCATGTCATTAATAGCTATTTCAGATAACATTTTACGGTTGATTTCAACTCCAGCTTTGTTAAGACCATTTATAAACTTAGAATAACTAATATCATTCATTCTACAAGCAGCATTAATTCTTGTAATCCATAGCTTTCTAAATTCCCTTTTATTTTGTCTTCTATCACGATAAGCATATACACGTGAATGCATTAATTGTTCTTTAGCAGTTTTATATAATCTATGTTTACTACCAAAGTAACCACGAGCATCTTTTAATACTTCTTTATGTCTTCTTTTTGTTTGAACTCCACTTTTAACTCTTGTCATATTAACCTCCTTACTAGATTATGTCTCTTAATCTATTCTTGTCTGCTTTTGATAAAGCACTACCCTTTCTATTTTTTCTATTAATATCAGCATTCTTTTTACCAGTATTGTGTCTACTTCCTGGACGGCCAATTTTAATTGAACCACCTTTTCTTATTTTTAGTACTTTCTTTGTACCTTTATGTGTTTTTAATTTTGGCATTTTAACATCTCCTTTTCTTATTTTTTAGGTGCAAGCATCATAGTCATAGTTCTTCCATCAAGCTTTGGTGCATCTGTAATTATAGCAATATCACTTAATCTATCAGCAAACTTAATTAAAACATCTTGTCCAAGTTCGGTATGGGACATTTGACGACCTTTAAACCTTATTGTAAGCTTAATTTTAGCACCTTTTTCAAGATACTTTGTTACTTGTCTTAACTTAGTTTCAAAATCTCCAACATCAATTACACTACTAAGACGAAATTCTTTAGTTTCAGTCATATTAGCTTTTTGACGTTTCATGTTTTCTTTTTCTTTTTTGTTTTTTAGATAACGATATTTGTTATAATCCATAATTTTACAAACTGGTGGATTACCACTTGGATTCATCAAAACTAAATCAAGTCCTGCATAATTAGCAAGAATTAAGGCATCTTTAAGTGGTTTTACTCCAACTTGTTCACCATTTGGTCCTATAACTAAAACGGAATTTGCTTTGATTTGTTCATTGATTAACAAAGCATTTTTGTTGTTTGCGATACAAAACACCTCCAATTAAATTTAAAAAAAGTAGATAAAATTATCCACTTTAAATACACTAAAAATAATCTAATGACTAACTATAAAAATTTATAGCTCTTATTATTTAGGCATTTAACCCATTGCTGATTGCAATCAGGTGGAATAATCTCTTTCCTTTTTCAATTTACGTATGTAATCATACTTGATTTTTCCTTATTTGTCAAGCATTTTTTAGTTTTTACTTAATTATTTTTATAATACTTAAAATAATCTTCTAAAAGAGCTCTTTCATTTTGAAATTTAATATAATGTAAATTGTTTTTAGATAACTTATAAATATCTTTACAAACTTTCCTATTTTTAAACTTAAAATCATAAAGATACCTTTCAAGTAAAAACTTATTATACAAAAATTTAACCTCTTCAAGACTTTTTATAATTTTAAATACTAAAAAAATACTAATTAAAAATAAGTTTAAATTGCAATAATTAAATAGACAAAATAAAATTACTAAGAAAGTAGTTATAATAGATACAACAAATGTTATATAAAAACTCGTTATATAGTTAAAAAATTTATCTAAAAATAAATTTAAAAGTCTCCCTCCATCAAGTGACAAACAAGGAAGCAAATTAAAGCATAAAATTGATAAATGATAAATTCTAATATATGGATAACTAAAAAAATGATTTAAAACTAAAAAAGTTAAAATCTGCATTAAAGGTCCGGCTAATAATACTAAAATTTCTTTATTAATACTTTCATTTTCATAATGTTCAAATAAAGTTTTTCCACCATAAGGATAAAAAGTTATCCTAATAATCTTCCAATTAAATAAAAGTCCTACTATAATATGACCAAGTTCATGAAAAAATACTAAAAGAAAAATGAAAGTAAATTCTTTAAACATTCCTGTTATTATTACAAAGAATAATAAAATATACAAAGAATTATCAAACTTAATCCATGTAGTCTTCAAATTTTAAATACTTCTCTTCCTTCTCAAAAACTAAATATAAAAAATTACCCTTGGCTTCTCCTAAATAATTACCAGCCGTTACATAATCATATAAACTAACACTAGGATTATTGATATTACCATACCAAATATCTACTCCATCTATTCCTTCTATAATTACTACATTACCATAATTGTCTATTTCTCCACTAAAAACTACTACTCCATCTTTTATAATTGGTACTAAATAATTGTTACTAACTTCTAACTTATATCCATCATAATAAATATTATAATTTTTATATTCTAGTTTTTCATTAAAAACTTCTTCTATTTCCCCATCTTCAATTTTAGGCAAAAGAGCTCCAAAATACTTTTCATAAATATTATTTAAGTAAGCAAATGATATATTATTATTAAAAACTTTTTCTTTAACAAATGTTTTAAACTTAGGATTAACTTTCATTACAATTAAACAAATTATTACTAATATAAAACAAATTAAAATTTTATTTAAAAGGCCTACTAAAAAACTTTTCTTTTTCTTATTTTCTTTATTAACTTTTTTTCCACTTTTTTGGTTTAAAAATTTACTTTCAGTTGGTTCCATTATATTTATCACCATTATAGTATATTAAATGTTCTAGTCTTTTATTAGTTATTTATTAAATTTTCCTATTTATTATTTTTTATTTTAAGTATATTTATTATTATTAAAAACTAATTTCATATTTTTAATCTCAGCACTAGTTTTAGATGTTTCTAAATTGTCATTAAATAAGAAATCATATCTAAATAGTGTAAAACCTTCATATTTATTTAAAGTTTTAACATAATTTATTTGTCTATTAATTATATTATTGTTATTTAACCACTCATATTTTCCACTTCCAGCCTGCTTATCTAATTGACCAACTTTATAAAAAGCTAAAACCGGTACAATTTTAGTATCATTTGCAATTAAATCATTCCATTCTTTAACTGTTTCCATAAAAGGTTTATACTGATTTTCAAAACCATAGTAAACTTGAGGCATTATTATATCAACATAACCACTTTCTTTAAGCCAAGTTTTAACATCAGCAAAATGATATTCATAATTATTATTTAAGTTTCCATCAGGTGCTATACTAAAAACAATATCTTTATTATAACTTTTAATAGTTTCATAAACACTTCTTATCATAGTATTTACCATTTCTAATCTATAATCTCCTAAAGTAATGTTAGGATTTTTTAAAGAATATTTTTTATAATTTTCTAAATCTATTTCTTGGTCAACATAGAAATAATCATCAAAATGAATACCATCTATTTTATAATTTGTAATTAATTCAAAAACTTGTTTAACAATTAAATCTATAACTTTAGAACTAGTTGGATTATAGTAAATTCCCAAATCACTTACTTTTACTTCATTAGTATTAAGAAGTATATAAGCTGGATTTTCTTTAGAGATTTTTTCAGTATCATTACTTGAACTTATCCGATAAGGATTAATCCAAGCATGAACTTTTATATTTCTTTTATGGGCTTCATTTAAAAAATATTCTAAATAATCCATTCCCGGATTTTTACCTTCTAAACCAGTTAAAGTACTTGAAAAAGGAAATATTTTAGATTTGTATATGCTATCTGAAAAAGGTGAAACATGCAAAAATATTGTATTCAAATCAAGAGACTTAATATTATCTAACATTTTATTAATATATGCTTTGTTAATACTTAAAGAATTTCCTTTAAAATAAGTTAGATATTCTAAATAGCTAATATAAACTCCTTTAATCTCCTCTTCTTCTAAAGACTTTTTTTCAAACTTTTTACTAGAAACTAGAACATTAGAAATTAAAAATAAACTAGAAATTAAAAAAAAGACAAATATTTTTTTCATATAATCACTAATACATTGTATGAAATCTCTTTGTCTTTATTTGTCATTATTTAATACTACATTCTATCTACTTCACTAATAGCTAATACATCAAGTAATTCATGCATAATATTATAAACTAATTTACACATTCCAAGATAAGTATTTTTAATATCAGCACTTTCTGTTAATATATGATGGTTATTATAAAATTTATTAAATAAACTTGCAAGTTCAAATAGAAAATCAGTAATATAATTTAAACTTTTATCATTATATGAACGTTCTAACACTTGAGGTAATTCTAAAACTTTTAAGAAAATAGCTGAAACTTTTTGATTAGGTACTTGAGTTATTTTAAATTCTTTTAAACCACTTTTTTTAAGTAATGATTTAAGTCTTACTACCGTATATAAAATATATGGTCCGGTTTTTCCATCAAATGAAGAAAATTTTAGAGGTTCAAATATATAATCAGTATTTCTAAACGACATTAAATCAGCAAATTTTAAAGTCGCAATTGTAAGTTTTTCACATACTTCTTCTTTATTCTCAATATCTTCTTTTATCTTTGGTCTAATCATATCAGATATTTGTTCAATTAGAGTTTTAAGTTCCATGACTCCACCATCTCTTGTTTTAAATGGTTTTCCATCACTTCCATTAATAGTACCAAAGCCAAAGTGTAAAAGATTACAATTATAAGGAACTAATCCAGCTTTATAAGATGCTCTAAAAACTTGTTCAAAGTATAATGATTGACGATTATCTGTAAAATACCAAATCTCATCTGGATTAAATCGTTTAACTCTACTATAAATCGTTGCTAAATCACGAGTAGCATAAATGGTAGCTCCATCTTTTTTTATTACAATTAAAGGTGGCATTTCTTTAGTATCCGTTTCTTCTTTAACATCCATGACTAAAGCTCCATTTGATTCATGTAAATAAGGTTTTAATATTTCTAACATCTTGGGAACATCTTTAAAAGAGTCTAATTCCCCTTCCCATAAATCAAAATGACAATTTAATTTTTCATAAACTTCTTTAATAGATACAATTGAAATATTTACTAATTGTTTCCATAATTCTAAATATCTTTTATTGCCTTTATCAATTTCAGCTGTTATATCTCTTACTTCTTGCATTCTTTCTTCATCTTCATTTGCTTTTATATTAGCTGAAACATATAATTCTCCTAAATCAGCAGGTGTATAAGTTAATTTAGGATATTCACCTTTAAAATTCTCGTCAAAGAAAGGTAAATCAGGTTCTCTTAATTTGAGCTCAGAAATAAGCATACCAGCTTGTCTTCCTAAATCTCCTAAATGAACATCAGATATTGTCTCATCACCAAGTAATTTAGCAAGACGTTTCATAGCTTCTCCGATATTTGGAGAACGCATATGTCCAACATGTAAAGCTTTAGCAGCATTAGCACCACCATAATCTAGAAATACTTTTTTTGTAGGATGTTTATCAACTAATCTGTTAAAATCTTTTAAAACTTCATTTAAGTATTCTAAAACTTTTTCTTCTTTGAAAGAAAAATTAATAAATCCTGGATTAGCAACATTTACGTTTATAAATCTATCATCAATTTTATTTACTATTTCATTTGCAATATAAATTGGGCTTTTATGATATTTCTTAGCTAAACTCATAGCAATATTTAATTGATAATCGCCAAGTTCACGCCTGTTGGATGGTAATATTAAAACATTTGGCAATTCGTAATTTAATTCTTTTAAAACATCTTTTAAATAGTTTTCTTGCTCTTTAATAAAACTCATACTACTTTTCCTTTCTTTTTAATGTGTCTAAAGACTTTCTCAATACATCTAATAATATATTAAAATTTTTTAGGAAAGTCAATTAGAAACAAAAGAAAAGTTAGTTAAAGCTTTGTTTAATTTCTTCAATATTACTAAATTGTTCTGATATCCTTTGAAATTTCTCTATACTTTCTACTATTCCCTCATAATTATCAGGATTTTTATTCATAAGTTGTAATTTTTTAGGTGTAATTAACATTTGTTTGTAAATTTGCAATATATTTTTAATAGCTTCTAAATCTCCTTTTTCAGATAATATCTCACATTTCTTTTCTAAATAATCTAATAAGATTAATTGAATATTTCCTAAAATATTTTGTTTTTCTTTTAAATCTCTAATTTGAAAATTTATTTCTATACTTCTAAATAATTGAAATGCTAAAGTTGAATTAGCAATTATTTTTTCTAATTTTTGTTCTAAAAGAGATGTTCCTAGATTTTCAAAATATGATTTTAAAAAGACATCTAATCCTATAATTTGAATAAGTTGATTTATTAAATTTTCTTCAATGTAATAATTAGAAGAAAATTCATAAACATTAGGAAACCCTGCCATAGCAATTATTTCGGTAAAACCTTCTGTAAGTCCTCTATTTTTTTCACTTTCAATATCAGATGGAAATTTATCAAATCCACACAATGATATTCCTGTTTTAGAATCATACTTACTAGAAGACATATGGGCTAGTTCATGTAATAAAGTCTCTGAATAAATTTTTCCAAAACTCTCTTTAGGATTACTTGTTAATTTAGCTATTTCCCATGTCTTTAATGTAGTTTTTTTGTCCATTATTATACTATTATCTCTAGTATTATAAGCTCCTCCAGCTTTTTCATTATTTACTTTTGAAGCTACATCATCAAAATCAAGATTTACTTTTAATGTTTTTAAATTATTATAAAAATTTTCTCTGCTATTAGCAGGAATTATATTTTCTAACCATTCTAGAATAGTCGTCAAGTATTCTTTACTTTCTAATTCCTGATTAGAATTTATTATTTCAATTAGTTTATTGCTATCATACTCATAACCTTTTTTATTAGATAAAATATTAACTATTTCTTTTTCTTCATTTTCAGTTAATTTTACTAAATCACTATTTTCTTTTTTTAAAATTTTTAATGTTTTATCTTCAAAAAATATAAAATATTGCTGATTATTATAAGTGAAAAAATTTGTTTTCATAAAGTACCTCACTATATTTCAATTGTAATTTAATCCTGAACATTTATGATTTTTGTTATGTATATTTATTTAATTTACTTTATTTTCTAATTTAATTATATCATATTATATGTAAAGGTTTAAATAAATTTAAAAGCAATTTTTCTAAATAAACAATATAATTTACATAGAAAAATATTAAATTTAGCAATTTTTCTTGATTTTTAGATTATTTTTTAATATTCTTTATTTGGGTTAATCTAATGATAATATGTCGCCTAGAGAGTTCTGGACTCAAGGTTCAGCCGGTTGTGTTTGGAATGTTAACACGACTGGAGAAATCAACGATAAACGGGTTTCTAACACTAATGGCGTGCGCGCAAGATTTTAATTAAGTCTTTTTAAACTACTAAGGTATAAAAAAAGAGATTAAAAACAAGATTAATCCCTGGAAATTTTCCAAAATACATAATATAGATGTTTTTTAATTTTTTTAACAAACTAGAACTATATTAAAAAGCCAGATTACTTTAAAATAATCTGACTTTTCTTTTATTTAAAATGTTTTAATAACTTTTTATTTTTTCCACTTAATTCTTCTAATTCAGCTGATACTAAATTATAATCTGATATATTATCAATTATATTATCTACAACATCTTTAAAAGTTTCTTTTCCAAATTTTTCTCTATATTCTTTAGTATCATAGTTCATAACTTCACTAACTAAATCAGTAGTTTTTAAGTATCCTAAATGTCTATAATTTATAAAGATTTCTTCTAAAGCTATTAATCTTTTCTCATCAGTTGTTTTTAATACTTCAATTAATAAATTAAATTCTAAATCTTCTAAATAGAAATCAGGATTTTCTTTTAAAACTCTTATAATTACTTCTACTTGTTTAGAAGTTTTAGTATTATTTATAAAATTAAAAATATCTCTTCCTAAGTTTGTATCAGCAAGAATTGGTATATTAAATATATTAACAATTCCTCGCATTTGAAAATCTTTATTTGAATGACTAAGTTCATATAAAGCTACTTCAAAATTAGCATTATTTAGAATATCTGGTATATTTAATAAAGTGTATATAAAATGACAAGTCATACTATTTTTACTTTCTAATATACTCTTAATAACATTTAATTTACCTTCATAATCTGCAATTACACTACTTATTAAAACTAAACATCTTGCTTGATAATCTTTAGTACTTAAACATATGTAATCAACATAGTCTTTATTATCTATACTTATAGTTTTACCATCTTCTAAATTAGCATATAAATACTTAAATATAGCTACTAACTTAAATTCTTCTTTAACTTTAAATATTATATTAATAAAATAATCTAAATTAACTTCATTACTTAAAACTGAAGCATTTTCTAATAAACTAATTAAACATGTATGTTGTTTATTATTTATATCAGTTCTATATAATCTAAGTAATTTAAGGAAAATATTATTATTTTTATTATCATTATTTAAAATTAAACTTGAATTTGAACTTTTTATTACTTCTAATAAGAAATTATCAACCATATAAAGATTAAACTCATCAATTGAATTTATAGTACTTAAAACATATCCTAAATTATTTAATTTTAAATATTTAGAAGTAGAAATAATACGCATGAAAATATTAAAATGTTTTTCACTTTTAACTTCAAGTAAATTATTTAAAATTACTTCTAATTTACCACTTGAAATTATATTTGGCACTTTTATAATTCTTTTTAAATAAATAGTATCTTCTTCTTTCTTACTATTTAATATAAAATCAATTATATATTTACTCTCTAAATTTTTAAAATATGAACTTAAATCAACAATAGAAACTGCTTGTTCAGCATATTTTACTTTACTTAAACTATCAAGTACTAGACTAAATTCTTTATCATGTGGATTAATTTCTACAATATCTTTATTTTTTTCTAGATTAGCTAAATATCTATCAAGTTCTTTTAAAGCTATACTATCCATTTTAATAATACAATTAATTAAATAAGTTAAACGCATATTATTTTTATGTAATTTTTTGTAATCAACTAATTTTAAAATACTATAACCTTGACCTTTAGTTTTACTTTTTAAAAGTCCTGTAAATAAAGTATAAAATACCTCTTCATTAACTAAATCAGAACATTTTACTAAACCTTTAATATAAGGATAAAGTCCAATAGCTAGATTATCAATAGAAGCTAATATTTTATTTAAGTAGCTTGAATTAACAAGTATTTCATCAGTTAAAATACAATTAATAACTTTACTCTTTTCAAAATTTGAATTATTGCTAAAAACATAATTTCTAATAATTTCAATAGCATTATTTTTTCTTATAAAATTTTTATTTTGTAAAACATTAAAGTATAAATCAACATTTTCATGATTTATATTTTCTATTAATAAATCAAGGTATCTTAAATAATTTTTTTCCCTTCTTAATTCTAAATTATCTAAAAATTCATACAAATTGCTAATTGTATCATCATCTAATTCATTAAGAGTCATTACAAGTCCAGCTATATCCATTCTTATTACTTTATCTTGATAGGCTAATAAAACTTTTCTTGTAACATCAGCTTTTCTTCTATCAAGTTCATTTATAAATATATAAGAAAATTCTTTAATATTCGCATTTTCTATAATATTAGTTTCAGTTAATAAATTCATTAAAAATCTTGTATTTTTACTATCAAATACTTGAACCATTAAATTAGTTATGTATTCTAATATATCAACATAACCATAAGTACCTTTTTTATTAACTATAAATCTTTTAATAAAATTTACATATTCTGAAAATTCGTTAATCTCTAAATATAATAATTTTTTAATTATAGTTCCTGATAACTCATTAAAATAAGGTCTAACTAGGCGAATATCATTTTCATTATAACCTGATTTTACATAATTATCTTCTAGTAATCGCATTAGTTCTTCTCTTTTCATAAATCCCCCTTAAAATCGTACGTATTATATCATATATAAAGAAAAATTGCAAATTTCAAAGTAAAAACCTCATTTCTAAGATAGAAACAAGGTTTATCTTTAATCATTACTTGGAATTAAACCAAAGCCAGTTACAACCCTACGACCATTTGAAATTGATTGACCAAATACATTCTTAGGATTATTTACAAGTTTACCATCAACTACCATTTGAGATGATGTACCACCATCAAGATTAGCAGCATTATAAGCTCCATATAAAACTAAAGTATCTACAACTTCTTTCATAGTAGGTCCACTTCCATGAGTTCCTTCAGTTGCTAAGAATAAAATTACTCCATCTTTTCTTTGAGCAATTGCAACACGAGCAGCTCTATCATAACCACCTACGGAAGATTTGTATTTAATTGTTTCCCCATTGACAATTAAGAAAGGTCCAAATTGAATTCCATCACGCATTCCCATTTCAATTGCTTCTTCACCAGTTGCATAAGTCAAAAGAAGTTTATTATCCTCAGTTAAACCAATTATATTTTGTTTAGAATTATTTTCTGAAAAAGCAATTTCTCCATCTTTAATAACATAACCAAGTGGAATATCACTTCCCCAACCATCAGGGTCTTTAAATCCACCAGCATTTATACAAACTCTACCACCATATCTAGCACACATTTTTAAAATTGTTTCTTGGCCTGAACCTGTATTAAAGGTTTTACTACTTATTAATTTAACATCTTCAGGGTGATAAATAGCCACTAAATGTGCATTATATTTTCCAACTTTAACTTTTAAATACTTATAATCTTGATTTCCATTTTCTCTTTTTAAAATTGCTTCATCATATTCATTATCATAAGTATCTTTCTCACCAGTATCAATTACAATATCGTCTAGTTTAATATCTTCTGAAACCGGAATAAAATTATTTAAGTCTAAAATTTCTTTAACTGTTTTTTCACTATAAAAGGTATAGGCAATATATTGATGTGATTTAGTTATCATAGCAGTATTTACTAAAACATTTCTAAATTCAGCATAAGGTCCATAGAAAAGTACAAAACAAATAATAGCTAAAACGTCAACTAAAATAAATAAAATTGTTGTCTTTCTCATTTTAAGCCTCCACTATAAATGGTGCATATTTACTACCATTACCACTTATGATTTCTAAATCTTTCTTTAGTCCTAAACAAGGTCTTACATTTCTTTTAGTATTAACTTTACTTGAAACTAATGAGCCATTATATAAGTAAACTTTATTATCTAAAGTAGTACTTAAAAAGTAATTTTTTAAAGAACTATTAAATTTAAAATCTTCTACACTTAAAATCCCAACTTTACTACTAAGAGCCCCAAATTTAACTTCTTTTAATAAATCTTGATATTTAATTTCTTTTAAGTAAATTTCTTCTAAGTATTTCTTTAAACTAGAATCTTGATAAGTATTTTTACTATTATCAAATATTTGATTTTTAATTAATTTATTGCTTTCAACTTTTAAATAATCTTCTCCAACTTCATATACAATGTAAATATCGTCATTAATATCTAAATAAGTTCCTACTCCTATTTTCTTAGTTTCTTTTACCCGATATGGATTATCAATTGAACCATCACCAGCCGTTAATATAGTTGTGTTTTTTAAAGTAATAACCGGTTTTATTTGATACATTTTAGTAACATCAGCTAAAGAAACTGAAGTACCATGCGAATACCAAGCCTCATCTTCACTTTGATTATATAACCATATAAAATCATTTTCTGAAGTTAAATACGTTCCACTTTCTGTTAAAGTATTCAAGAAATCCGTAATACCAAGCAATCTTACATAATTATTTGTATTAGGAGTATTACAACTAGCCTCACTTATTTCAGTAACTTTAGGTTCACATACCGTTGTTTTTTCTAAAGTTGTTGTATCTAAATTTTCTACAAATTTCGTGTTTAAATACTTATTAATATAAGCTTCTTCATAAGGTTTATACGAAGTATCCCAATTTAATTTATTTAAGTAATCATCTAAAACTATATCAATTGTTTTATCAGCATTTATTTTTAAAATTCTAAAAACCATATTAGAATATATTAAATAATTATTTACATCATGTCCTTTATAAAGATAATTACCATTACTTATATATAATCCATCGCCTTCATAAGCTAAAGAAGAGTTTGATATAATTGCCGTTGATAAATTTGTTAAAACTTCCCCTTTTTCTCCTTTTGGATTATATACTCTATAATATTTTACTAATCTATATCCATAAAATCCAAAGCATCCAAGTATAAAAACTAAACTAACAATACAAAAAATAGTTTGAACACGGGGAGCTTTTATAACTTTTTCCTTTTTTTCTTTCTTTCTTTTTTTCATACATACTCCTTAATATCCCAATATATTAATTATACAAAAATAATAGGTAAATTTCAACATATTTTTCTAAAGTAAAAGCACATCTAAATGTGCTTACTCTTAATCTTATGTTATAACAATTGTTTATACCTAAGCAATTGTAGAAAACTTAGTAATAAAACCATTACATTTAAGTTTTCTTTATAACGATAAGAAAAATCACCTCCCGAGTTTTGTCAATGTATTTTATATTTCTATAGTGAGTTAAATACGACAAAATCAAAAATCATGTAAACTACCTTGTTTACTAAAATATTTCAAATGGAAATATTTTTCTTATCATGGACTCAAGTTTATTATACTATGCCAAGTTTTGATTTGCAATTCATATATTTTTAAATTCAACAATTTTACACTTTATTTGACATTGTTTGTATTTTCTACTTTACTTTCTTCTTGTAAACCTAAAACTCTTGAAATAGGAAGCGAAATAATTAACCCTCTAGCTTCTGTTTTAATTCCAGCTTCCTTAGTAATTTCTTTCATAACATTTTTAGCAATATCCGATTTAACAATATTTAAAACAATATCTTTCTCAGGTTCAATACTTAAATTCATGAAAACTGTTCTACTACTACCAAGACTTCTACCACTTATAACTGTACCTCCCCCACAGCCTTCTTTTTTAGCAGCACTCATGACTAAATCACTATAACCTTCTTTAACAATTGTAACAACAAGCTCATATCCTGAATCAAATTTTTCCATTTCTATATCACCCTTTACTAAAGCATCACTTATAAATTTATTAGAACTATTAAGTTCAATTGTAAAAGCTATACCTTTACCAAGTTCTACAATTTTTAATTTAGTTTCTAACTCATGAAATAAAGTATCTGAAATACGAGACGGGATTAAAGAAAAATAAATACTTTTTCTAATCTCGTCTAAGCCAAAATACATAAGAACACTTTTAGAAGCCGTCCCACTTCCATAAGTCATAGCATTAAATGTCAACTTATATTTTCTAAATAACATTTTTAATTTTTTTTCATTATCATATATAATAACTAATAATTTAACCATAAATCACCTATAATCAACAATTGTATCATCTAATAAAGTTTTATCATAAGATTTTCTTTCAACATTATAAATTAATCCTACAATTTCAATTAAAATAATTGGAATAACACTTATTAAAGACATAACTCCAAAAGCTTCTTTTAAATAATTATTAGAAACTGTTTCAGCTAAACCAATAAGCAAAGGAAGTAAAAAGCTTGAAGTCATATTACCAGCTACCACTCCTCCAGAATCAAAAGCAATTGATAAGAAATTGTTTGGAGTAAAGAAAGCTAAAAATACAGCTAAAAAATAAGTTGGTATTAAAAATTCCATAACTGAATAACCATTTAAAACTCTATATAATGATAACATAACGGAAATTGAAGTACCTATACAAAGACAAACTTCCAAAAATTTATCTTTAATACCTCCATTTGTAACTTCATTAACATAACTTATTAATACTTTTAAAGAAGGTTCAATCTTAGATATAAAGTATCCAAATATTCCCCCTATTACTAAAATTAAAAGATGATTAACATTCTCAAAATTTGTTCCTAACATATATCCAATTTTAAAGTATCCTACATCTCCCCCAGTTAAAAATAAAGTTATTCCAACTAAAACCATCAAAAGACCAATGGCAATTTTTCTAAATTCTTTTTTCCTTTTTTGCTTTTTAAAATGTACAAATATTAAATAAAAAATAACTAAAGGTGATAAAGACATGAAAACTTGATAAAAATTACTCCATAAAGTTTCTAAAAAATTAAGTTTTTTCAAAATTGGGTCTGAATCATAGATAATATTAGGTTTAAATATCAAACCTAAAATTAATACCATAATAATTGGACCAATAGAACAAATTGATAAAATACCAAATTCAGAATCTTTTTCTTTTTTAGAACGACTTTTAGAAGCAAATGCAACTCCAAAGGCCAAAATAAAAGGTGCTGATATAGCTCCACTTGTAACTGATGACATGTCAAAAGCAAATGGAATAACGTCCATACTAGAAATTATCATTAAAAGAAAAATCAAAAGATAACCCGAAATAAGTACATACTTAAATTCAATTTTCTTTAAAATCCGAAAAATAGCCAGCATTAAAGAAATCCCAATTCCAATTGAAACAGAGATAAGCAAAATCGGAGTTGGAATATTTCCAGCTTCATAGCCAACAGTTAAAAACTCAGGTTCTAAAACTGTAATAAAAGTTCCAAGTAATAAGCAAGTTACTAAAATAATTGTTAAATTTCCTTTTTTAATTAAACTTTTACTAAATTCTTCACCAATTGTATTAAGAGAAATATCAGCTCCGGTTGTAAATAAAGTTAAGCCAATTATAACTAAAATTGAACTTGATAAAAATCTAATAATTGTACTTGTATCTATTTTAAAAATAAAACTTAAAACTAAAACTAAAAATATAATTGGTGAAATTCCATAAATAATTTTCTTTAAATTTTCTACGATACTCCCGTACATAAATAACCTCTATTTAAAGAATAATTTATACAAACCATTTTTCTTTTCAACAATTGAATCAAATTTACTATCACGACGAATATTTTTATAAACTGACTTTGGAATATCATTAATTGTACCAGGTTCAACAAGATAGTTTTTACGAGTTATAAAATCGTCTATATATATAAATGGTACTTTATTTGAGAAAACAACTTGAACATTTGTACCTTTATCACTTGTCATTGTCTTAGTCATTCCATATAAAGAAGATACAATTAAAGTATATTTACTACCATTAGCATTTTTTAAAACTTTATTTAAGACTAAATCTATATTTTTTAATTTTTCTTTTAATTTGAGAGTTTCTACGATACTATCTATCTCATAATTTAAAATTATTAAATCTTGGTCTAATTGATTAATGACACTTACAACACTATCAGGATTATCTTGATATTCTTTAAAATCAACAAATGTTAAAGTATCACTTGCTTCATTTTTTAAACCATTACAAAAGTAATTTATAATACTAACTTGACTTGAATCACATAAAATTACTCCTCTAGCTTTAATACTTTCTAGGTTACTAATTATAGAATACTTAGAAGTTGCTTGTTCATACATATAAGGAATATTTTTATTACTTGTAACTGAAAACAATGAATAATAAGCAAAATTATTTTTTTCTTCTCCAAAATTTATAGCACTTAAAGTATCAACAAAATTAGTTAAATTAATATTATCATAATTATAGAAGAAGAAAATATCGTCTTTAGTTAATTCAAAATTAGAGTTAACAATAAAAGGTTTAGTATTTCTAGGTAAAGTTTTCATACCATATAAAACATCAAATTTTTGTTTAAATGATTGCCACTTCTCACCTACTTTAGAAATAAACATCTTAAAGAAGAAATTTAAGTCAACTTGTTTAGCAGTATTATCAATAGCAGAAAGTCCCATAATAAAACCAATAGGTGCATATTCAGCAAGTTCTATATTAATATGACTAAATACATCAACTAACATTTCATAATCTTCAATATTATTAGAAGATATAACAAAATGTAAGAATACTTTTTTATTACGGTCTGGGTTTAAATATTTTAAAGTTTCTTTTAAATGTTCAACTATTTTTAAACTAGTATCAACTAAACAAAAAATATGTAAATTACCTTTTTTAGCATCAAAATCTTGTTTTAAAGTTACTAAAGTTTTATTAGTAGTTAACTTCTTATCAAGAATATCTTTATCTAATAAACTATAACTATATAATTCATTTACATCAAGACTTATATTACGATAGGCATCATAATAATTATTAACTTTTGATTCAATTGTTCCAAATAAATAATTTTTTGTTAATTCTTCAAATGTTGGCATAAGTGTAGCATCATATATAGAATAAGACTCTTTCTTTTCAACACCAAATCCATTAATTAAAAATAATACTGTTTTTTTATTCATTGTATCACCCTTTATTATATAGATATTGTAACATATTTATTTTAAAAAAAATAGTTTTTTTTACTAAATTTTGCTTATTATTCATTATTTTAATATTCTTAAAATAAAAAGTATAAATTAGTCCTTTCTAATCTATACTCTTACTCTATTTTCTTTTATTTTTTATTTTATTCTTATTTATTCTCTTTCATTACCTTATTAACTTGCTAACTTTACTGTATATGGGTCTTCCATCGTTCCATTTCCTCCGGCAAGTAGTACATCTTTCTTTAAATTAATGACTGCGTGAAAGCCAAGGTTAGCAGCAATGACATGACCCCATTGTTGCAACTCTCCAGCAGTATTGACGTACAACGCGCGAGCAAAAACTAAGTCCATAGAAAAGGCGCCAGGCGACATTGTCCAATATTCAGCTCCTGTTCTTAAATAGTATCTATCATTCTTAACTCCAAACGAACCACCTGCTAACGCAACTTCGTCGGCTGTAATTAAGCCTATCGGCTTCTCTAATTTTTGGTTACCTTTTCCTTCACTACCTCTAGCACTGAATAAGTCAGCTGTATTTGGACAGACAAGACTTGCAGCTCTATTAAGCGCGTTTCTATAATATGCTCCGTAGAAAGTTGTTGGTACAGTTGAAAAACCATCACCATTTCCACCTTGTGAAGATAAGGTTCTATCATTACAGAATGTTCCGCCAGTATTTATATATTTATCTGCTGTTTGGCCTGACTCGGTTACAGTTGCTAATTTAGTTGTATACCAGTTTTCAATCTGATTTTTGGCATTGCTACTTGCTGTATCTAATCTTGTGCTTGCATAACTTGTTGAGCCATAAGTCCAATAATATGCTTGTATACTTGACGCTGAATTAACACTAATCACTTCTATTAAAAATTGACAATTTCCAGTTGCATCTGGTAATTTACAAGTATACTTATGTGTTTCTTGCTTTCCAGATGCACTCCATTCTGTAAATGTTCCTAAATAATCAGCTCCTGTTAGTTTAAATGTCTTAGTACCAGCATCTGGAGTGTATCCAGTTCCAAAATAATACTTAGTAGTTTGTGCTATATCTGTATAGTTTGCTTCTTTACTTTTAACTGGAGTTTCAGAAAAATTATCTCCGTACATATATCCTACATAAGTTGGGTCAGCAAACCTTAAATTATAAGCTTCTCCTTTACCTGTCACACTCGTTGCTTCCATTTCTGTTGCATTTTCATGGTCTCCATTATAAATTAATCTTATAGAACCATCTCCATTTATTCTTATGATTTTCCAGTAGAAACCAGCAAACTTTACGTTGTTATTCTTGACATCACCTCTA
>CANQEQ010000005.1 GCA_947595345.1 uncultured Bacilli bacterium
TTTAGAACAATATTTAAATCTTGTTGGAGGTAATCAAATTGATGCTAGTGAAGGAATTAGTGTTGGAAATACCTCAATTAATTTTGATTTAGAAAGTGATGATAATAGTTTATCAGCTTATACAGTTTCTATTTTAAATGATACTAAATATACTAATGAAGGTATAGCTACTTTTAATGATAGATATGTTATTAGTACTTCAACTAAGTATGGAGAAATAGGCGATTTTATTGATATAAATCAAAGTGATGGAACGACTTTAAAATGTATTATTGGAAGTGTTGATGTAAGTTCTATTGAACCTAAAATTGATTTTGTAGTAAATCAAGACACTTTTGCTGGAAGTATTACGGATTTACATCCAAATTGGTTACAGGGAGTTTCTAATATTAGTAATAAAGGAAATTATTTTGAATTTGTAAATTCCGGATTATTATCCAAAATTATGGGAAATTAATGTAAGATTACTGTAAAAATGTTGCAAGTAAAAATAATAAATGCTAAAATAATAATATAAGGAGGATAGAGAATGAACGATAGAATAAAGTATAATACTGACAATATGCGTACATGGGCAAATACAACTAATGAAAGTAATGAAAATTACGGAACAGATATAGAAGGCTTATTTACTGATATTGATACCTTTGTTCATGCTGACTTTAAAGGTGGATTAGCTGATGATTTCTTCAATTCATATGAAGAAAATAAAAAATATTTTCTTGAGAATAAACAAAATTTTGAAGATGTTGTTAAATTAGTAAATAATAAGTCAGACAATATGGAAAGTAATGAACAAGAATTAGCAAATCAAATTAGAAGAAATAATTATTTAAATTAAAAAAAAGAAAGGAAGGTAAAAAATGGTAAGTTTTGGAAATATGGAACTTGAACCTTCAGTGGCTCAAGATGTTGCTCGTCGTATTCGTAGTAGAGCAGAGCAAATAAGAGAAACTTTAAATAATGTATCTGATCAAATTAATTTAATTGATAATTCAAGTGAGGCAGTCTATTCAGGAAACCAAAAAGCAAGAGAGCTTCGTGAGAATTTGGAGAATTATAGAGCAAGATTTGATCCAATATGCAGGCAAATGATTAGTTATGCTAATAGTATAGACGCAACAGTTGAAGCTGCTAAAAATCAGTAGGTGTCGTATGGACTATCATTACAATTCTGAGCAACTAACAAGTTTAATTCAAGAATTTAAAAATAGTTTAGAAACATATCGCACTTCAATTCAAGCAATTGCTTCATTAAGAGACGAAATAGCATCTTCCAATTTATGGATTCAAGATGTTGTTAAAACGCCATTTCTTGAAACATGTAATAGTTATATAAATTATTATAATAGTACTTTAGGTAAATTAGAGAACCATCTAAATTATTTAGAGAAAAAAAATATAGCTATGCTTGAAGTTGAAAATGTTTTTTCAGGAAAGGGGTAATTTATGAAAGATACAGAAATTTCAATAAGTCAATTAGAAACTTGGGGTAGTCAAATAACTACTTTAAATGAAGATGCAATAGAAAGTGTTTCAGAAATAAAAAATTTAATTACTACTTTGACTGATTCTTATCAGACTTTGTCAACAGAGTCTATTATTGCTAATGTATCAAGTGATGTCACTAATGTTGCAAATGAACATGAAAACATGAAGAAATTACAAGAATTTTTAGGAAAAGTAGTTGAGAATGCCAAAAATTCATAAGGTGAATATATGGCAAATTATAGTGCGTTAAAATACAAATTAAATACAGCAAAGGAAAATTTAAATATTAATTATACAGATATAAATAATATTTTAACGAGTTTAAGAGGTGTGTATCAAGGTGAATCAGCAACTAGAATATGTGCTGATATTGAGTTATGTTTAAGTAATTTAAAACAACAAATTGATTATATGAATAGTTTAGCTAATACTTTAGATTTGATTATTTCACATAAACAAGAAGTAAAAGTTTTAAATGATTATAAGAAAAAAGAAGCAAACTGGGTTCCTGACTTTGTAACAACTGAGCATGATTTAAATTTAACACCTAGAAATCCTTATACTTCAAAAATTGATGAACAAAAAACTAAAATAGGTGTGATAGAAGGTAATATAAATAATTCTTTAATAACTATAAGTCCTTTATCATGTTCTATAAATGAATTAAATGTTTCAAATGCTGGAGCATATAAAAGTTATGCTAGTAATGCAATTACTACTTTAGAATCAGTTACACCTCTCAATATACCATATGCTAGTTTGGATATATTATCATCCGAAGCAGCTGAATGGATAACTGATTTTCAAAATCCTGATTATTGGACAGGTGGTTTAAAACAAAGACTACGTGATGTAGAAGAGTTTCCAGGAGCCAGTGAGTTTGATAAGTATATTGAAGAACAAGCTGGAAATGCATCTCCTAGATTACGGGCTGTTACAGCTGCTATGTCACTTATAGATTTTGAACATGAAAATCATCTTACAACTCGTTATATATTAAGTTATAATTTAGAAGGTGGTGCAGTTGGTACTGGGCAACCATATACAACTGAGCATCTTGTTAATGAAGGGGCAGACTGTGCTTCTTTTGTAAGCTGGGCTTTAAATAAAGCAAATCCCGATGTGCCTTTTAATAATACTGGAACAATAGATTTTGCTATGTTGGGTACAAAAACAGATTTTGCTAGTTTAAAACCCGGGGATATTCTCTCAGGGACTACGTGTAGTCATGTCGCATTGGTAGTATGCAACCAATACGAAGAAAATGGTAGTATAATCGTGGCTGATACCACAAATGATGGCATCCAGTCTTTATCAAATTGGACGGCTAGTGGTATTAGATTAAAAAGATATGATAAACATGCCTTAACGGCAAGTTATCAAGGTAGAGATTTATCTTCTCTTTATGGAGAAGAATAGTGGTTTTTTTATTCGGTTTAAATATAAATAAAAAACAAGTTTAATAGGAGTGATATAAATGGCCAATTATTTAACTTTAGCCAATGAGTTAGCCTTAGCAAGGACAAGTTTAAATGCTAATTATCGGGATATAAATAACCTTTTGACAAGTTTAAAAAGTATCTATTCAGGTAATTCAGCGATTAAAATATGTACTGACATTGAAATATGCCTAAATAATTTAAAAAAGCAAATGGATTATATAGATAGTCTTGTAAATATTTTAAAATTAATAAATTTACATAAGGTTAATGTTAGAACTTTAAATGAATATAAAAAACAACAAGCAAATTGGACACCTGACTATGTAACAACTGAACATGATTTAAATTTAAATCAAAGAAATCCTTATGATTCTAAAGTTAGAGCTCAGGCGGATAAAGTAAAGGAAATAGAAGGTAGAATAAATAGTTCTTTAATAACAGTAGGACCTTTAACTTGGTCTATAGCGGAATTGTGGGTTCCAAATGACGGAGCATATAGAAATTATGCTAATAGTGCTACACTTGCTTTAGAGTCAGTGGCTCCTCTTGATATATCAGCGGCTATGCCATATCAAATTATGCTTGATAAAGTTCAAAGTGAATACAAAGAAGCTTTTGCTAATCCTGAAAAGTATTTTGATAAAATAGGTGTAACATTGGCAAGTATTGGCATCACTCCTGAAATGCTTGATAGTGAAATTAATGCAAATATTGCTGGAGCTACTCCAAGACAAGCTGCTGTAATAACTGGGCTAACTCTTCTTGAAACTGAAGTTTCAAATAGAGCAATTAGTCAATATGAATTAAGTGGGGAGAATTTTGGCCATGAAGATAGGCCATATGGAACTGAAAATTTAGTTAATCACGGAGTGGATTGTGCTTCTTTAGTTTCATATATTTTAAATAAATCTTCCGACAAAACTTTTAATAATTCTAAAGTTACTAATATACCTAAATTAGCCGGTGGTGAAAATTTGGGGTATAATTATGATGCCATGCAAGTAGGAGATATTTTTGCAAGTGGTAATCATGTTGGAATGTATATGGGAAAGTTTACGGAGAATGATAAGACTTATTATTTTATGTTAGATGCTTCTAGAAGTTCCGTTGATGGTCCTGGAAAAATTGAGTTTCCATCGGGAATTAGATTACAATATGTAGAAGCTAAATATTTAAAAAAGAATGAGTTAGAAGGAGTTTCTTTAGCTAAATATTACGATGAAGTTTAATATCGATTTAAATATTAAAAGTGATAAAGTAAAATTTATCATTTTTTTAATATGTAAAAAAATTTATGAATAAAAAATTAAAGAAAAAACTAATTTAGGTTTTTGCTATTAAATTAAGGTTATATCTTGACTATTTTAAAATTATCAGTTAAAATCTAATTATAGATTATTAGTAAGAATAGGGTGATTATATGAACCAAAAAGGTCAAGCACTTGTTGAATACGTGCTAATCATTGCACTTATTTCAGTGGTTGTTATAGTGATAGTAAATTCTTTAGGTGGCTATATGAAAGATGCAATGACTAAAACATCTTGTTCTATGATAGGACAGGAATATGTTGAAGGTGCTAAAGTAGGAGAAGGGCATTGTAAAGGTAATTGATTTTTTAAGTCAATTATTTTTTATATAAAATATAATATTTAATCTCTAATATAAATGTAGTAATCTGGCATAATAATAAAGGTGGTGAACAATGAAAGAAGAATGTATAGATTTAAAATATGGAAAATTACATTTAATTAAAACCGATAAATTCAGAACAATTGAAGTTAAAGTTTTATTTAAAGATATAATAAAAAAAGAAGAAATTACAAAAAGAAATTTCTTGACTGATTATTTAATTTTAACAACTAAGAAATATAATACAAGAAAAAAATTAGCAATTAAAATAGGTGAGTTATACTCATTATTTTTATCAAGTTATAATACGAGAATTGGAAATTATTATATAACTAGATTTAATATGTCGCTTTTAGACCCCAAATATACAGAAGATTTGATGTTAGAAGAGAGTTTTGATTTATTACATGAAGTAATTTTTGAGCCTAATTTTACAAATAAGAAAGCTAATCGTGATTATTTTAATATAGTAAAGAATAATTTAGAGTCATCTATTACAACAATTACTGAAAATCCAAGAGCTTATGCTAATCTTAGAATGCTTGAGAATATGAATATTAATAAACCTTATGCTTATAATACTTTAGGTTATCTAGAAGATTTAGAAAAAATATCTGAAAGTAATTTAGTAGAATATTATGAAGAATTTATAAATAAAAGTCTAATTGATATATATGTAATAGGGGATATTGATTTTAAAAAAGTTAAGGAAATAGTTTTAGAAAAATTAAATTTTAAAACTATAAAAAAAGAAAGGAGTAGTATTTATATAACACATGATAAAATAACTTCTAGAGTACGTAAAGTAATTGAAGAAAGAAACTATAATCAGTCTAAATTATCAATTGGTTGCAAGATAAATAGTTTAACCGAATTTGAAAGAAAATATGTTATTAATTTATATAATATGATATTAGGTGGAGGCTTTAATTCTAAATTTATGAAGATTTTAAGAGAAAAGAAATCTTTAGCTTATTATATAAATTCTAATGTCAATAAAGCTGATAATTTATTAATTATTCAATCTGGTATTAGTTATGAAAACTTTGATAAAGTAATTAGAGGCATTAAAAAGATTATGAAAAGTATAAGTGAGGGACATGTATCAGATATAGAACTTGAAGAAGCTAAAATTGAATATTTAAGTATTTTAGAAGAAACATATGACAATATTGATAATATAGTTGAGAATTATATTGCTAGCAATTTATTAGATTTAGATAATTATGAGACTAAAAAAGAAATGATTAAAAAAGTTAGTCGTGAAGATATTATTAATATAAATAAAAAGATTTATCCAAGTGTTATTTACTTATTAAAGGGGGATATATATGAAAAAGATTGAATTTCTTAATTTAGACCAAGATATGTATTATTTTAAACATAAAAGTGGTCTAGATGTTTATGTAATACCTTATAAAAATAAAAAGAATTTTTATGCTTTACTTGGAACTAAGTATGGCTCTTATGATATAAGTTTTGAATTAGATGGCAAAAAATATACTCATCCTTATGGAATTGCCCATTTTTTAGAACATAAAATATTTGAGCAAAAAAGTGGTTTAGACCCTTTTGCTTTCTTTTCTAAAACCGGAGTAAGTGCTAATGCTTCAACTACATTTGACAATACAAGATATTATATATGGGGTGTAAATGAGCCTTATTTGAATATAAATTATTTATTAGATTTTGTTTTTTCACCTTATTTCACACCTGAAAATGTAGAAAAAGAACAAGGAATAATTAAAGAAGAAATCTTGATGTATGAAGATGACCCAGAGTGGGCACTTGACGATTGTATGCGTAAAAACTTATTCTATAAATTACCAATTAGAGAAAAAATTGCTGGAAGTGTAAATTCTATTTTAAAAATCACCGATAAAGATTTATACGATGTCTATGAAGCTTTTTATAATCCTAGTAATATGTATTTAATAGTTGGAGGTAATGTATCATCTTCTGAGATTAAAAAAAATCTAGAAAATCATGAGCTCTTAAATAATTTAAAAACTAGAAAAGACGTTTTAAGAAAAGAATATGATGAGCCTAATGATGTTAAAGAAGAATTTAAAGAATTACATATGAATGTAACAATTCCAAAGATTAGAAGAAGTATTAAGATTAATAGAGAGACCTTTAAAGATTTCTCTGATATTGAAATTAATATGTATTTAGGTATAATTATGACATCTTTATTTGGAAGCACTTCAGATTTTAAAGAAAAAGTTATGCATGATAATTTAACAACGGGTTTTTATGTAGAAAAAAATACTTATGGTAATTTTGTAACTCTTGATATTACAGCTGAAAGCAACAAAGCTGATTTACTAATTGACGAGATAGATAAGACTTTTTCTAATATTAAAATATTAAAAAGTGATTTAGAAAGAATTAAAAAAATTTGGATTGCCAGTGAAATTAGAATGATTGATAATATTGAATTAACAGTAGATAATGTTTATAGTGATTTAATCATGTATAATGAAGTATATAATAATAGAATAGAATTAATAAAAGAATTAAACATGAAAAAACTAAATAAATTTTTGAAGGAATTAGATTTAAGTAATAGAAGTTTAGTTATGATTTTGCCAAATGATAATAAGTAATATTGAATAAAGATAATTAATCTTAAAAAATTATCTTTATTTTTTATTTTTGTCTTTATTTTTTGTTTTATCTATGGTATATTAAAGTAAGAATAGAGGGATTGTATGAAAAAGTATTTATTTATCTTAGGAGTTTTAATTTTTAGTTTATGTTTGAATGTAAAAGCAGCAACTCCTAGTTTAACAGATTTACAAGTAGATGGAAAAACAATAGCCGGTTTTAAAAGTGATAAATATGATTATACTTTAGAAGTTGAGGCTAACAAAGATAAAATTACTTTTGGTTTTGTCTTTGATACTAATGCTTTTTCAGGAAAAGGTAGTACAGGAGAAAGAGACTTAAATCCTGGTAAAAATACTTTTACTTTTACTTTAACCGATAAACAAAATAAAGATGTTAGTAAAACCTATACAATTGTTGTTAATAGAAAAGATAATAGAAGTAGTGATAATTCCTTATCTAGTTTAACAATAGGAGGAGTAAAAGTTACTTTAGATTCTAAGAAGAATGATTATGAAATTAGTGTTCCAAGTGATACAGAAGAAGTTTCTATAAAAGCTACAATATCTAATTTAAAAGCTAAGTTTGTGCAAGGATATGGTGAGAGAACCGTTAAATTAATTGGTGAAAAAACGCCGGTTGAAGTTCGGGTAGAAGCCGAAAATGGTAGTGTTAGAAAATATAATGTTGTAGTTATTAAAAGTGATTACAAAAGTAATGATGCCTCTTTAAAAAGTTTAAAAATTAAAGAAATTAATTTTAAATTTGATAAAAATACAACCGAATATAATTTAGAAGTAGAGCATGATATAGAAAAAATTAATGTAGAAGCAGTTGTAAATGATAATAAAGCTTCCGTTACTTATAATAAAGAATATACTTTAAAAGAAGGAAAAAATAATATTTCAATTACAGTTGTAGCTGAGGACGAGAAAACTAAAAGAGAATATAAACTAGTAATTACTAGAAAAGAAGAAGAACCATTAGTTAAAGACATAAAAATAACTGATGTAGAATTTGAATTTAAAAATGATGTTTATGAGTATGAAATAGAGACTGAATTAACTAAATTAAATTTTGAAGTTACATTAAATTCTAAAACAGCTACAAGTGAAATTATAAATAATCAAGAATTAATAAATGGTAGTAAAGTTTTAGTAGAAGTCGTTGATAGAGATAAAAAAGTAACCTATACATTTACCATTAAAAATGATAAAGAAGAGGAAATAACTCCAATTATTGAAGATACTAATAGTGATAATCTTAATAATAGTACTCCTACTAAATCAAGCTTTTTGAAAAAATATGAAATGTATATTGGACTTGGAACCTTTGGGGTTGGACTTTTATCTTTATTAATTGCAATTCTAACTAAACCTAAAGGTAGTCAAATTATGTAAAAAATATTGCTTTAGAATATAACATTTGCTATTCTTAAATTGGTGATAATAATGGCAAAGTTATATTTTTTTTATGGAGCTATGAATAGTGGCAAAACAACTAGAATATTGCAATGTGAATACAATTATAAAGAACAAGGAATGCGAGCAATTATTTTAAAACCGGAAGTTGATACTAAAGGAAACGATAAAATAGTATCAAGACTTGGTTCTACTAAAAAAGTTGATTACTTAATAAAATCTAATGAGAATATTTTTGATTTAATTGTAACGGAATATGGACATGTAGATTTAATTTTAGTTGATGAAGCTCAGTTTTTAACGGTAAGACAAGTTAATCAGTTAATGGACGTCGTAGTTGATTTAGATATTCCGGTTATGTGTTATGGCTTAAGAACGGATTTTAAAGGAAATTGTTTTCCTGGTAGTCAGAGACTACTTGCAATTGCACATGAACTAACGGAGATTAAAACTATCTGTGAATGTGGTAAAAAAGCAATGTTTAATGTTAGACTTATAGATGGTAAAGTTCAAACTGAAGGTGAAAGTGTTGCTATAGATGGTGTAGGAGAAGTATCTTATACAGTTGCTTGTAGTAAATGTTTTAGTATGAAAACTAAACATAAATTTGACCATGGTGAAATTAAATATGAATAGACCAATGGTCTTTTTTTTAATATTGGTTGTTAAATAGTTTTAAGTATAATATAATGATAATAGATAAAGTTGGTGTTATATGGATAATGATTTGAATGTATTTTTTAATATTAGTCTTAAGTACTTTGTATTTACTTTATTAATTAGAGAAATAGAGACTTTATTTAGCTACGTTGAAATAAATGTATTGTTCTATTCTTTAATTTTAATTCCTTTAGTTTATTTAGAAATCAAGTATTTAGTTTATAAGAAGTTAGATAATCTAAATATAAAACGAGATTCAATGCTCTTGTATTTTTTAATTCTTTTCCCGGCTATAAATATTTTCTTTAGAATATCTTTAATTTATACAATTATGGTAGTTGCCTTTTTATTAATCTTACAAAAAGGGAAAACTAAAGATGAAATCATGACTTTAAATATCCTTGAATATTATAAGAACAAAAATAAAAAAATGTGATACAATTAAATTGAGTAGGTGATAAGATGAAACTTATAAATATTAAAGGAAATACTTATTATATTCCTAATAATACTAATATTGGTGTATATAAAATAAATGAAAATGAAGTATATTTAATAGATACCGGGAATGATACTGACTGTGGCAAGAAAATCTTAAAACTTTTAGATAGTTTAAATTTAAAAGTTGTAGGTATTATAAATACTCATTCACATGCCGACCATATAGGAGGAAATAAGGTAATTCAAGATAGAACATCAGCAACTATTTTAGCTCACGATATAGAAAGATTAATTATAGAATTTCCAATTTTAGAACCAACTATTTTATATGGTAGTAAACCTCTAAAAGAACTTACTAATAAGTTTTTATGTGCTAAAGCTTCAAATGTTATAGAAATTCAAAATAATTTAAAAAATGAACTTGAATATTTTTCTTTACCAGGTCATTCATTTACTCAAATTGGAATTAAAACCAAAGATAATGTTTATTTTTTAGGTGATGCCCTAGCAAGTTATGATGCTATTACAAAGTATCAAATATTCTTTTTACAAGATGTTTCTAAGTATTTAGATACTTTAGAATATTTAAAAACTTTAAAAGGAGTGTTTGTTATTTCTCATTCTCCTTTAACTTCTAATCTAAATGATTTAATAGAAATAAATAAAAACAAAATTTTAGAAATAGCTTCTAATATTTTAAAAATATGTGAAACTCCTAAAACTTTAGAAACAATTTTACAAGAAATATTTACTTTATATAATTTAAACATGAATATAAATCAATATGTTTTAATTGGAAGTACTATTAAAGCTTATTTAACTTATTTATATGAAAATGAAAAAATAACATATTATTTTAAAGATAATAAAATGTTTTTTGCCAAGAATATATAATGAATTTATGATAAATAAAGATAATACAAAAAATAAAGCTAATTAACAAGCTTTATTTTTTTTCAATAGTTATTATAAAATTATGTTTATTAGCAATTTTTAATAGTTTTTCAAAGGAGTAACTATTCACACCACGTTCAATTTGTTTAATGCTATGATATGTTTTATAACCAAGCTCTTTAGCAAATTCTTCTTGGGTTAATTCTGTCCACTCTCTAAGTATTTTAAATACTTCCTTTGGTTGATAATCATTAGCAACTATTTTCATATTTCACCTCATATATAGAGTAACAAAAAATTACTATCTAAAGTTTAAAATAGTAATTGACTATTACTATTAAATGTTGTATACTTTAATTAACTTATAGTAACAAATTATTACTATAGAGGAGGTTAATATGAAGAACAAAAAGAATATTGGGTTAGTATTAACAATAGTCGGTGGTTTATTTTTAGTGTTTGGTCTAAGCTATGCATTCTATAATTATGTTATAACCGGAGACCAAAATACAGTTTTAGTAACAGGAGACATCTATATGAACTATACAGAAAATAATCAAATAAGTTTAACAGATGCAGTTCCTATGACAAAAGACGATGCCTTAAAATTAAATGATAATGTATTTAATTTTACAATAAGTGGTAAAAATCAAAGTACGAAAGACATCTATTATGGAATAAGTATAGTGTATGGAGAAGAAGAAGCTACTAAAACAAGATTAAAAGATAAAGATATAGATGTCTACTTAACAAGTGGCGACGATGTCTTAGTAAATGCCAATAGATATAAGACATTAAATGATACTAGAATATGGGTAGAGAAAATCAATGCCAATACAGATACATACACAAAAGATTATTCAATAAGATTATGGATAGACGAGAGTGTAACAGTAAGTGATACAGGAGGAGATTATACTCAAGAAGTATGGAATAATAGCTATGCAAGTTTCAAGGTAAAAGTAGATGGAAATCTAGATAAAATGAACATACCACTTGGGGTTGATTATCAAAATTCATACTATGAAAATGGAAAGACATATTTCAATGTAGAAATAAGTAATTACTTAAATCCAAGTGTAGCAGGAATAAGTTTATCTTCTGCTGATACTATGAAAGTAGATATAACTAAAACCAATGATAACATAAGTTTTAGTTATACTGATAGTGAACAAAACTCAAGTGATAGTGAATTACAATCAATTAGTCAAACTTATTCATTTGATAGTAATAAAAAAGTGACCATGAAAGTATTAGTTAATACTAAAGATGGAATAGATTTAAAAACAGACATTAGTATCAAATTAACTAAAAATGACAATGAGACTTATGAAATACTTAAATATATGCATATAAGAGGACCAAAGAATTATTGTAAAAACAATGGCTTCACAAATTTTGCAGATTGTTTATTAGTATCTGAACAATTAAGTAATAATGTAGAAGAAGCTAAGAAAGCAATTCAAGATAAAGGAGAAGCAGATACAAGTAAGACAAGTGAAGCAACCGGAGAAATCGGTTTATATAAAACAGTAGATAATGATGGAGATACGTATTATTATAGAGGAGCAGTAGAAAACAACAATGTAAAATTCGCAGGTTTCTACTGGAAAATCATAAGAGTAAATGGTGATGGTTCTATAAGATTAATCTATAATGGAACTAAACCAAATTCCACTGGCTATGATGCTTCTTCAATAACTGGTAAAGGTGAAGCATATAATTTAAAAAATGTAGATGCAACTTATGTTGGATATATGTATGGAGATAATTTTAGTAAAACTCCAGTTAAAAGTACAACACCAGCAACTTATGGAAATATAGCAGAAGGTACAAAATATTATTTTGCCAAAGCATATACAAGTGACAATGAAACTAAAACTTTTAAGTTAAAAAATGCTGATTATGTTGGAACTTTTACGGAATGGAATGCCAATAATAAATTAGCACAAGGTTATAAATATACTTGTAAATCAACCTTAGCAGATGGAACTTGTCAATTTTTAATGGAAATAACAAATTTTTTAAATTCAACTAATGTTCAAGCATATATTTGGACATATGGCTCAACAAGTTATGAAAACACAACAAAAGATAATGTGAGTAGTAATGCTAAAACTATTCTTGAAAACTGGTATACAAATACACTTTCAATTAAAAATGAAAATGGAATAATTGTTACAAATTATATAAATGAAGATGCAACCTTTTGTAATGATAGAAGTCTATCTTCTCAAGAGGGAAATGGAAATGGTTATGCAACAGTTCCAACTACTTATTATGGTGCTTATGATAGAAATGTTAATAAGCATTTGCCTAGTTTAGAATGTCCGAATTCTACTGATTTATTTAGTGCCTCTGATGCATCAAAAGGAAATAGAAAATTAGAAAAACCAATAGGATTAATCACAGCTGACGAAATAGCTTATGCTGGTGATGTTTATACTATGAAAGGTGAAAAAAATTATCTACATATAGGAATTTACTTTTGGAGTATGTCACCGTTTTTTTTCAATGCTAATTATGTTGATGCTGATATGTTTTATATTACATCGGCTGATGTATTTCATGTAGGAGCCGTTTCCTTTAATGGTCCTGGTCTTCGTGCAGTTATCAATTTAAAATCAGATGTATTAGTTAAAAATGGAAATGGAACAATGGATGACCCATATACAGTAAAATTAGCTAATTAATTAAGGTAATAAGAGAATAAGTAAGAATAAAATAAAAAGGAAAATAGAAATAACAAAAAAACAAGGAAAATTTAACCTTGATTTTTTTATATATCTTTAATCATTTTAAGTATATCTTTATCACTTATTTCTAATTCTTTGATTAATTTTTTTACTGTTTCAAATTTTGCTTTATCAATTTTTCCATTTTCAATTCTTTGTAAATTTCTCCAAGAAATTTCGCATTTTTCTGCTAATGTTTCTAAAGTATAGTTTTTCTTAAGTCTATATTCTTTTATCATAGTTAACCTCCTAAGTTGATTATGTCATTTTTTTACAAATTATTGTATGACATTAAAGTCATTTTTATCTTGACTTCTGTGACATCTGATGTTATATTTAAGATATGACATGTATGTCAAGATAAGGAGCTTGTATGAAGAATAAAAGATTAATTCTTTCAATATTAATATTAGGAGTAATATTTATAACTTTTGGTTTTACTTATGCTTTATTTGAAGCATCAAGAACTGGAAAAAATAATAATATATTAGTAGCAGGAGATATTTATATGCATTATAATGAAAGTAATGTTTTAAACTTAAACAATGCATCTCCAAGAGATGAGTATGACCCTAATAGTTATTTTGAATTTACAATAGATGGAAAGAATGAATATACTAAAAAGGATATATGGTACGATATAACCTTAACTTATGGAGATAAAGTAGAAGGAAAGAAAACAAGAATAAGCGATTATTTATTAAAATTTAGGTTAGTAGAAAATAGAGGAGGTACAGAAAAAGTCTTATTTGATAATAAATCATATAATGATATAAAAAATAAGAGAATATGGGTAGATAAAATAGAAAAAGATACAAAAGAAGAAATCAAAATAACTTATAAATTATATATGTGGCTTAGTAATGAATTAGAAGTAGGAAATACTAATACAGCAACTTATACACCAGATGTATGGAATAATGATTTATATGCTAGTGTGAAAGTAAATGTAACTGGTGACTTTGAAGAAAAAACATTAAATGAAGGGGAAGAAAGAGCAGTAGATGTAATAAAAAAGAAAGTAAATCAAAATGGACAAGTAATAGCAATAGATAATAATAGTAATAAGTGTCAAGATATAGCAAATTGTAATATAAGAGAATATAGATATTCCGGTTTAGTTGCTAACAATTATGTTAAATTAAATAATAATAATCAAGACGAACTTTGGAGAATAATCGGAGTTTTCAAAGAAGATAATGAAGAATATATTAAGTTAGTTAGAAATGATGAATTACCTAAAGAAATAATACCTAATGATTATGTGATAGATGGTACTACTTATAAAATTTCAGCTAATGATATTTCTAGGCCAAATTCAGTATATTGGAATTATGTAACTGGTACTGAAGAAGATAAAAATAATTGGAGTGAAGCAGGACTTCAATATTATCTAAATACTGAGAAAGATAGTAAAGGAACGAAAGGTTATTTAAGCTATTTATCAACTGAAACGAAATTAATGTTAAGAGATACAACATATTATTTTGGAACAATTGATAATGCAATTGGAAAAGATAATACTATACTAGCATATGAGCATGAACGAGATGTTAAAAATTGTAAAGGAAATACAGGAGTAAATCAAGAAGAACTTGGTTGCCGTGTATGGGCAGGTAATCCGGCAACTTGGACTGGTACAGTAGGACTAATGTATGCCAGTGATATAGGTTTTACCTATCAAAATACCTATTGGGAAAAAGATATTTTTAGTTTAAATGAAGTTGATATATCTAATTCTTGGCAAAAGAAAGAATTATCAACACTTAATTACTCTATTTGGCTTATGAATAATTCAGTGTATAGTAACCATACTGCTCCTTATGGAGGTGCTCAAGGTGATATACGTAATGTTGGAGTTAATTCGTTAAATGGTGGTAATCAAGCACTTCAACCAGTATTGACTATTAAACAAGAGGTTAAAATAACAAGTGGAAATGGAACAATGGATGACCCATATACAGTAAAATTAGCAAGTTAATTAAAGTAATGAAAGAGAATAAGTAAGAATAAAATAAAAAATAGAAAATAGAATAAAATAAAAAGCTGACCATTGGTTAGCTTTTTGTCTATGCCTATCGGCACTTGTCTTAGTATATATTTAATTAAATATACACCGTCTAAGCATTTCTGCTCCTGTACCTACATATTATACTAATATTGTATTTTAGTCAAGTTTCCTTATTTTTTATTTAAAATTAATAATTTATTAAAAAATATTGAAAATATTAAAGATTTAGATTAAAATAAAAGCATTTAGAAATTTTATTAATAAATAATATGAGGTGATAAAATGCGAATAGCCGTTTTTTCAGATATTCATGGTAATTTAGAAGCCCTAGAAGCCATTATAGAAGATATAAAAAATGAAAATATAGACGATATAATATGTTTAGGTGATGTTATAGGTTTAGGACCTTCAAGTAAAGAATGTTTAGATTTAATAATAGATAATAAAATAAAACTTGTTCTTGGAAATCATGAATTATGTTATTTATTTGGATTTAATATAGATTATACAGTTACAACTAAAGAAATTGAGCATTATAAATATATAGAAGCTTCTTTAAGTGATTATGAAAAAGTATTTTTAGAGAAATGTCCTTTATCAATTGAATGTAAATATAAAGATAGTAAATTTTTATTTAGTCATTTCTTAATTAAAGATAAAAAATTAAAATATCCATTTTATAGTACAACTTTATTATCGGTCTTAAAAGATTCACTTAATGATGTTATTAAAAGAAGTGATGCTAATTATATATTTATAGGTCATGAACATAATAGTTTTAAAGTAGAAGTAGACGAGAAAAAATTAATAGATATAGGTTCATCAGGTTGTGTTAAAAACAATATAACAAATTATACAATTATAGAGCTTGGAAGTGATATAGAAGTAATGAAAAAAGTAATCACTTATAATCGGGATAAGTTTATTGCTACTTTAAAAGAAAAAGATTATCCGGAAAGAAAAAATTTAGCTAAAAAATTCTTTGGAATAGAAATAGAATAACATTTAAAAAGATATTAAATTAAAAAAATCTATGCTATAATTATTCTAGGAGGAATATATGAATAATATAATAGAAATAGATATAGAAAATAGAGAAAGTTTAATAGAAAAATATAATAAAAAAATTGTTTCTAGAGATTTAATAAATTATATAATAGATAAGGCTTTTAAAATAGATTCTCAAAATAACATTGTATTAAATATTAATAATAAAACAAATCTTGATGCCAGGGTTTTAATTATAACGGGACTTAAGTTAGAATATAAGAAATTAGTTATGGAAAAAAGACGTAATAACCTAATTCAATTTGCATATTTTATAATAGGTTTATTGCTTTTAGTTATATCAAGACTTATTGGAAATGCTAGTATACTAAAAGAAGTATTTTTAATCGGTGGTTGGGTTTTTATTTGGGAAGTTTTAGAAATTGAACTATTCCATGATTTTAAAAATAATTTGCGAGCTAAAAAAGTCAAACAATTATTAAAAAGTGAAATTAATATAAATGAATAGTTGTTAAGCTTCAAAGAAAGTAGGGTTTATTAACATAATATTTTGAGATTAGATGGAGTTTTAAATTCTATTAATTATTTAAAAGGTGAAAAAACAATTAAACTTAAATAATTTCTAAGAATTATTGAAAATAAACTAAAAATAGCATATAATTAACTTAATAAGGAGTATATAATATGGAAGAAGAAAAAAAGGGTAATGGAAAAAAGATATTTTATATTTTCATGATAATAGTTTTATTAATTTTACTTGTATGTGCAATTTTCTTTGTATATAAGGAAACTTTAAAAGAAGCACCAAATGACGAGACATCTAAAGAGAATAGTAATTACAATAATGAAGTAGTAGAAAGTATTTATCACTACGACACGAGTATTACAGGCCATGATTTAGAAGTTGCAAAAGCCTTTGATACCAAATACGACGATTTACATTTAACAACTATTAATTCTTTAGAGAGGAAAGTAGACGATTTTAATACTTTAACCAATGAAGAAAAATTGATGTTACCAGTTGAATATTATCATTATCTTGATAATAAAGGAGAAGATAGAGTTAATTCTAATCCAACGGAAGAGAACTTTAAAACCTATTTTACCAATATATTTAAAGGAGAAATAAAGTTTACTTATAAAAACGACCTAGAGACTTCTACCTATAAAGCAAATACCATCGACGAATACTATTCTAAATTAGTAAAACTAGAAAAGAACGAGAATATTTATACCTTAACTTATGTTAAAATATTTGGGTTAAGTAAAGATATATATCTTGCTTCAATATTTGCTGATTATTATAATATAAAAGAAAATGATACTGGTATATTATTTTCTGATGATGTAGAAAATTATGTTGATATTAAAAAGTTTGTAGAAAATAATGTAAATAGCTATGACTTTAGTAAATTTGATAAATATATTTATACAGTAGATACAAGTAATGATAATTTATTATTAGTTGGCTATGAATATCAAGACGAGAAATAAAAAGTACGATTATTCGTATTTTTTTTGTAAATTTTTAGTTATTAAATAGACTTTAAGTATTTAATTTGATAAAATAATATTAAGCATGAATAGAGGTATAATATGAACATATTAGATAAATTAAATAAACAACAATTAGAAGCTGTAACTTATATAAATGGACCTTTGTTAGTATTAGCTGGAGCTGGAAGTGGCAAAACGAGAGTTTTAACAACTAGAATTGCCTATTTAATAAATGAAGGAATAGACCCAGATAATATTTTAGCTATTACTTTTACTAATAAAGCTGCTGGTGAGATGAAAAGTAGAATATATAGTTTGATTGGCTATTCAGCTAGAACTATGCAAATTTCAACTTTCCATTCTTTTGGTCTTAGAATAATTAAAGAAAATTTTGAGTATTTAGGATATGATAAAAATTTTGTAATATTTGATAGTGAAGATTCTTTAACTATAATTAAAAAAATTCTTAAAGAAAAAAACTTAGACACAACCGAGTTTAATCCGAAAATGATTAGAGCTAAAATAAGTAGTTTAAAAAATGAACTTATAAGTGATTTGGAATATAAAAAAAAAGCTTTTACCGATTTTGATAAAATAATAGCTGATGTGTATTCTAAATATGAAGATAGATTAAATAAAAATAATTCCTTAGATTTTGACGATTTATTAGTTTTACCAATTAAATTATTTAAAAATAAAAAAGATATATTAGAAAAATATCAAGATAAATTTAGATATATCTTAATAGACGAATATCAGGATACTAATGAAGCCCAGTACAAATTAACTAAACTTTTAGCTAGTAAATATAAAAATATATGTGCAGTTGGTGATGTTGACCAAGCAATTTATGGTTTTAGAGGAGCTAATTACAAGAATATTTTAAATTTTGAAAAAGATTATCCAAGTACTAAAATAATTAATCTAGAAGAAAATTATAGAAGTACTAAGACAATTTTAAAAGCTGCTAACAGTGTTATTAGTCATAATATAAATAGAAAAGAAAAGAACTTATTTTCTAATTTAGATATAGGAGATAAAATTAGTTATTATAGAGCTTCAAGTGGAATTGACGAGGTAGTATTTACAGTATCTAAAATCAAAGAATTAGAAAATGAAGGAGTTAATTTAAAAGATATTGTTATTTTATATAGAACTAATGCTCAGTCAAGAACTTTTGAAGATGGACTTTTAAAAGCTAATATTCCTTATAAAATAATTGGAGGAGTAAACTTCTATAATCGGCTTGAAATTAAAAACTTGCTAGCTTACTTAAGACTTATTCATAATCCAAATGATAATGTTAGTTTAGAGAGAATTATAAATGTTCCTAAAAGAGGAATTGGAGCTAAGACCTTAAGTAATTTAGGAGTTGTAGCAAATTCTTATAATAAAAGTTTATATGAAGCTATTACAAGTGGTAAAGAATTACTTTTTAAAGAATTAATAGAAGATTTGAAAAGTAAAAAAGATACTATGCCTTTAGTTGATTTTATTGATTTAGTTTTAGAAAAAACGGGAATGAAAGATGAATATGTAAATGAGAATTCCTTAGAAGCTGAAGTTAGATTAGAAAACTTAGAAGAATTCAAATCAGTTGCTTATTCATATCAAGAAGAAACCGGTGTTATTTCCCTTGAAGATTTTTTACTTAATGTTAGTTTAATTACTGATAATAATGAAATGAAAGAAGAACATGATGCTGTTAATTTAATGACAATTCATGCTGTTAAAGGCTTAGAATTTGATTATGTTTTTCTAGTTGGAATGGAAGAAAATTTGTTTCCTCACTTAAATTCTTTAATGAACCCTGAGGAAATTGAAGAAGAAAGACGACTTTGTTATGTTGCAATTACAAGATGCAGGAAGAAACTATATTTAACAAATGCGAGAATTAGAGTTTTATTTGGACAAGAACAAATTAATCCTGTTAGTAGATTTATAAGTGAAATAGATGATGATTTATTAGATAATATAGGTATTAAAGTAATTAATAATAGTTATAATGAAAATAAGTATGAAGAGGTAAAATCACCTAGTGAAAATTATTCTAATACAGATATTTCATATAGAGTAAATGATTTTGTTTATCATGATACTTTTGGTTCAGGTAGAGTTGTTGAAGTAATAGAAAACAAGAAAAATCCATCAAGAACTCTCCTTAAAATAGCATTCAAATTACCATATGGAGTTAAAACTTTGGTATATAGCCATAAAAGTTTAAGAAAGGTGTGATTAATATGAAAAAAGAATTAACTTTAGTAATTTTAGCAGCTGGTATGGGCTCTAGATTTGGAGGACTTAAACAAATTGAGCCAGTAGGACCTAATGGAGAATTTATAATTGATTATTCTATCTATGATGCTATTAGGGCAGGGTTTACTAAGATAGTTTTCATTATCAAAGAAGAAAATTATCAAGTATTTAGAGATACAATAGGAAAAAGAATTGAAGGACATATTAAAGTTGAGTATGTATTCCAAGAGTTAAGTGACTTACCAAGTGGTTTTAAAGTTCCAAGTAATAGGGTTAAACCTTGGGGAACAGCTCATGCTATTTTAGCTTGTAAAAATGTTATTAATTCTAACTTTGTTATGATTAATTCCGATGATTTCTATGGCTTTGATGCTTATAAGAAAATTCATGATTTCTTCACAGAAGATAACGAGGACTATGCTATGGTATCTTTTAAAGTTATTAATACGATGTCTGGAAATGGAAGTGTTAAAAGAGGAGTATGTGAGTCTTCTAACTCTTATTTAACTAATATAATTGAATCGTCTTTAGAATTTAGAGTACCAAGTAATAAAGAAGATGGTATAGATATTGTGGCTACTCCACTTGATGGAAGACGTGAATTTAGTGTTAATCCGGAAGATTTAGTCTCTATGAATTTCTTTGGTTTTCGTCCTTCAATTTTTGCCTATTTAGAAAAAGGATTTAAAAAGTTTTTAGAAGCTAATCAAGCAAATTTAGAAAAGTGTGAGTATTTAATTCCTGATGTTGTCTTTGAAACAATTAAAAATGGACAAAAGGTTAAAGTACTTGAAAGTAATGATAAGTGGTTAGGTGTAACTTATAAAGAAGATAAAGATTTTGTTGTCTCAGAACTTCTTAAGTTAATTGAAAAAGGAGAATACCCTTATGAATTATGGAAATAAAATTTTGATAATTGTTTTAGTTCTAGTTTCTTTTTTAATAGTTGGATGTGAGTCTAATAAAGATTTCACGTATTCTTTATATGATGGTTATACGATTAAAAGTATAGATAAAGAAATAAAGTTATATAAAGATTTAGATTTAGTTAAGATAAATGATTTAGATTATCAAATTAAAAAATTTAAGTATAATAGTGATGTTGTTTGTCTTTTATTAAATGATAATAAATATTATATGATTTATTATGTAGATGGAACAATTTTAGGACCATATACTAAAGAAAGTTTAAATGAAACAATTACAAGTTTATCAATGACTTTTGATAAAGATTTTCAAGATATTTTAAAAGTAGAAGGACGAGTGTATGAATGATAATTTAAAACGAATGGAGGAACTAGTTGATATTTTAAATCAACTAGGATATGAATATTATACATTAGATAACCCTAGTGTAAGCGATAGTGAATATGATAGGTTAATGCAAGAATTGCTGAAATTAGAAAGCATGTATCCTGAACATGTTAATCCTAATTCTCCAACTTCAAGAGTTGGGGGGAAAATCAATGAAAGTTTTAAAAAAATAACCCATGGTATTCCAATGTTATCTCTAGCTAATGTTTTTACAACCGAGGATATAATTAACTTTGATAAACGAATTAGAAAAGAAAATATTAAAGAACCTAAATATGTATGTGAACTTAAAATAGATGGACTTAGTTTATCTTTAAAATATACAAATGGTAATTTAGAATATGCTGCAACAAGAGGTGATGGGGTAGTTGGAGAAGATATAACAGATAATGTTAAAACGATTAAGACTATTCCTTTAAAACTTCCTAAACCAATTGATATAGAGGTTAGAGGAGAAATATATATTAGTAAAAAGACTTTAAATGAGTTAAATGAAAAAAGAATAGCTGAGGGTCTAGAACCTTTTAAAAATGCTAGAAATTTAGCCAGTGGTTCTATTAGACAATTAGATTCCAAAGTTGCAGCTGAAAGAAAATTAGATGCTTTTATTTATCATTTGCCAAACCCTTTAGATTATGGACTTAATACGCATTTAGAAGCACTTAATTTTATGAAAGATTTAGGTTTTGTTGTTAATCCAAATAATGAATTAGTTGATGGAGTATCCGGAATTCTTTCCTATATTTCTGAGAAAACTAAAATTAGAAGTGATTTACCTTATGATATAGATGGAGTAGTTATTAAACTTAATAATATTAAAGACCAAATGAATTTAGGTAGTACAGTTAAGTATCCAAAGTGGGCAACAGCTTATAAATTTCCACCTTTAGAAGTAGTTACTAAATTAAAAGATATTATTTTTACAGTAGGAAGAACTGGTCAAGTAACTCCTAATGCTATTTTAGAACCAGTTAATGTTATGGGTTCAACTATTTCTAAAACAACACTTCATAATGAAGATTATGTAAGAGATAAAGATATTAGAGTAGGAGATTATGTTGTAATTATTAAAGCAGGAGATGTAATTCCTAGAGTTGAAAGTGTTAAAATAGAAAGAAGAACCGGACATGAGATACCTTTTAAAATGATAACTACTTGTCCAATTTGCAACCACCCTTTAGTAAAAAAAGATAGTAATTATTATTGTCCAAATACAAGCTGTCCGGCAAGACATATTGAGTCACTTATTCATTTTGCCTCTAAAGGAGCCATGAATATATCCGGATTTGGTGAGAGAATTGTTGAAGATATGTATAATTTAGGCTTTATAAAAGAAATTACTGATTTTTATCATTTAGATAAATATAAAAATGAATTAATGCTTTTAGAAGGCTATGGCGAGAAAAGTATAGAAAATCTTTTAAAAGAAATTGAAGAAAGTAAAAATAATTCTTTAGAAAGACTTTTATTTGCCCTTGGAATTAGACATGTTGGTTTAAAAACAGCTACTATAATTGCTAGAAAATTTATGGATATGGATACTTTGATGCAAGCAAGTGAAAAGGATTTGAATAGTATTCCAGAAATTGGAGTTGAAATATCTAAAAGTGTGGTTAGCTTTTTAAGTGAGCCTCATAATCAAGAATTAATTAATAATTTAAAAGAACTTGGTCTTAATATGAAGTATTTAGGTGAAGTAATTCTTAATGAAAAAATAAAAGATAAAAGTTTTGTTATTACAGGTACTCTTGATATAAAAAGAGATGAACTAAAAAATATGATTGAAACTAACGGTGGTAAAGTAATTGAATCTGTTAGTAAGAAAACTGATTACTTGATTTTAGGAGAAAATCCTGGTAGCAAATACGAAAAAGCTAAAAGTTTAAATATACCTATTTTAAATCTTGAAGAAATATTAAAGATGTTAGAAAGATAAGTAAGGAGTTTGTATGGCTAAGTTTTGTTCTAATTGTGGAAGTCCTTTACAAGAAGGACAAGATGTTTGTTTAAAGTGTGGTCTTTTTATTAAAAAAGATAACTTAAATGTTTCTAATGATACTTATAATACTGAAACTAAAAAGAGTTATTATCATAAAACTTATACTATAATAGTTGGAATTATTTTTATATTTTTAAGTTTTTGTGTCTTAATAGCTGGTTTTAGTGGTGAATATTTAGTAGAAAATCCTATTTTAGTTTTTACTATTCCAGGTATGTTAGGCCTTTTAAGTGGAACTATCTTATTACTTGCATCTTCTAATAAAAATTTATTTTTAGTATCAGGACTTATAATGTTTATTTGTTTTCTATTTAATTTTCTAGCTCAAATGGATATTTCTATTTTAGGTATTTTATGTATAATCTTTGGTATAATTAATTGTGTCTATTCTAGAAATTAATAAAAATTTTTAAAAATTAATTCTTGAAAAAAAATTTTAAAAGTTATATAATTAATAAGTCCAATCCAGCATATAGTATGCGTAAAAACAAGACGTTTTTACGTATATTTTTTTGCCTTAAAAACGGATTAGAAAAATAATTTAAGGAGGAGATTTATGGAAAAAGATGAAAACAATAAGTTTTTAGGAGAGGAGAAAATAAGTAAATTATTAGTAAAATTTTCTATACCATGTATTTTATCTTTACTTATTAGTTCATTATATAATATAGTAGACCAAATATTTATAGGTAATAGTGAATTAGGTTATTTAGGTAATGCTGCAACTAGTATTGTTTATCCAATTACAATTATAGCTGTTGCCTTTGCTTGGTGCTTCGGAGATGGAGCTGCAGCTTATTTATCTCTTTGTCAAGGAAGAGGAGATACTAAAAATAGCCATCAAGGAATAGGTAATAGTATTTTAATAACTTTTATTATTAGTATTATTTTCTTAATCTTAGGCTTTATGTTTCAAGATAATTTATTATATTTATTTGGAGCTAGTTCTAAAAGTATTAGTTTAGCTAGAGATTATTTTACAATTATATTATTAGGTATTCCAATTTATATGCTTGCTAATAGTATGAATGCTGTTATAAGAGCTGATGGTTCACCTTTCTTTTCAATGCTTGCAACTATAATCGGAGCAGTTATTAATATTATTTTAGACCCAATTTTTATTTTTACTTTCAATATGGGAATAAAAGGAGCAGCCATTGCTACTGTTATAGGTCAAATAGCTTCTTTTATAGTATCTGTAATTTATTATACAAGAACTAAAACTTTTAAATTAAAATTAAGTAGTTTTAAAATTAATTTTAAAATATTTAAAAATATTATTAAATTAGGAATATCTACTTTTATAACACAAATGAGTATAGTTATTATTTCTTTAGTATGTAATATTATGCTTGCAAAGTATGGGGCTTTAAGTAAATATGGTGCTGATATTCCAATTGCTGTAATTGGTATTACTATGAAAGTATTTTCTATTGTTATTAATATTATAGTAGGAATTATTTTAGGAGCTCAACCTATTTTAGGTTATAATTTTGGGGCTAAAAATATTGATAGAGTAAAAGAAACATTTAAAAAAGTAGTAATTGCTTCAATTATAGTAGGTATTATATCAACTATTTTATTTGAACTTTGTCCAAGTTTAATTATTAGTATTTTTGGTAATAGTAATGAACTTTATATGGAATTTGCGACTTTAACATTTAGATTATTTTTAATGTTAGTAATATTTACTTGTTTAATAAAATTAACATCTATTTTCTTTCAAGCTGTTGGAGAACCTTTAAAGTCAGCTATTGTTTCTTTAACAAGAGATATTATTTTCTTTATCCCACTTGTTATAATACTACCTAGGATATTTGGGATAAAAGGAGCTTTAATTGCTGCTCCTATTGCTGATTTTTTAGGAATAATAGTAACTATTATTTTAGTTAAAAAGTTCTTTAAAGGTTTAGATACTAAAATATTAGATAATAAGGAAGTTAATTATCAAAGTTCAAGGGAAGGTGTGATTATTACAATTTCAAGAAGTCATGGAAGTCAAGGAAAAGCTATTGGAGAATTAGTTGCTAAAGAATTAAATATTCCTTATTATTATAAAGAAATGACAGCTCTTGCAGCTAAAGAAAGTGGTTTAGATAAAGAATTTATATCTAATATAAATGAAAATAAAGATATTTTACATGATTTATATTTAACATCAACACCTGTAAAATATGCTATTGAAGCTCAAGAAAAAGTAATTAAAATGATAGCTTCTAAAGGTTCTTGTGTTTTAGTAGGACGGGCTTCTGATTATGTATTAAAAGATAATAAAAATGTTATTAAAGTATTTATCTATGCACCTTTTGAATATAGAGTAAAAAAAGTAATGGAAATGTATAAAGATACTAAAGATAAAGCTATTAAAAATGTATTAAAATCTGATAAAAATAGAGCAAGTTATTATGAACTTATATCTGGTAATACTTGGGGAAATCCTGTTAATTATGATTTATGTATAAATTCTAAAATTGGAAAACTTGAAACAGCTAATGTTATTGTAGATTATATTAAAAATAGGAAATAATAAAATCATGAACTCTAAACTTTTTATGATATAATTTAATTATAAAAAATGGAGTTGATAACATGATATTAAATGTAAGTGGAAGATGTGATATTGTAGCTTTTTATACAAAATGGTTTATGAAAAGATACCAAGAAGGTTTTGTTGATGTTAGAAATCCTTTTAATCCTAAGCTTATTAGTAGAATTTATTTTGAAGATGTAGATGCAATTATGTTTTGTACTAAAAATCCTATTCCTATTTTAAAATATTTACCTGAAATTAATAAACCTATTTTATTTCATGTTACCCTAACTCCATATAATAAAGATATAGAACCTAATGTTATAGATAAAAGTATGATAATAGAAGCTATTAAAAAATTAAAAGATTTAGTAGGAATAGATAATTTATATGTTAGATATGACCCAGTTTTTCTAAGTCCTAAATATAATATAGAATATCATAAGAAAGCTTTTAATAAAATGTGTAATTTATTAGATGGTTATGTAAAGAAAATTATAATTTCCTTTATAGACGATTATAAAAATGTAAGAAAGAATAAAAATATTTTAAATTATCGTTTATTTACTGCTAATGATTATAAGGAAATAGGAGAAAGTTTTAGTAAGAGTGCTAAAAGTCATGGTATGACAGTTCAAACTTGTTTTGAAGATATAAATTTAAGTGAATATGGTTTTATTATAGGAGAATGTTTTTCTCATGAATTAGCTTATAATATGACAGGTAAAAAATATAAGAATTGGAAAGCTAGAAAAGGTTTAAAATGTAATTGTGTTAATATGGTTGATATTGGAGTATATAATACTTGTAGTCATTTATGTAAGTATTGTTATGCCAATTATAATGAAGAAGAAGTCTTTAAAAATATTAAAGAACATGATATAAATAGCAGTTTATTAATTGGTCATATAAATCAAGATGATGTAATTAAAGTAAGAAAAAAATAGAATAATAAAAGGAATACGAAGTAAAACTCATATTCCTTTTTAAATTGTCGTAGAACAAGTACTTCTACGACATTTTTCAAATTAAATATAACATATTTAAGCTTAATTTAAAATACTTTTTTAAAATATTATAGTATTTTTATAAAATATATTCCTCTTTTAGATATAAAAACTAGCATGAAAGTACTTGTTTCACGATAAAAATATTTGAATACGAGGTGAAGTTATGTAGTAATAATTGGAAATAATTGTAAAAATACTTAATTTAATAATAAGAGGAGGAGTATATGGAAAAGAAATATGTGTTAAATACTAAAACTAAAAAATATCATATTATTAATGGCTGTAGATATTCAAAAAATTATTTAAAAAGCGATACATATATGAAAGAATATTATTCAGAAGAAGATATTATTGCAGAAAATCAAAACTATGTTAGCAGATGTAAAACATGTTTTAAAAACAAGTAATTAAAATTATAAGGAATGGAGAAAAAATATGAAAAAGAAAATATTAAGTGTATTATTAATTGGGGTTATGGTTATTGGATTAACTGGTTGTGGTAAATTTAAAGAAAATTATATAGAGTATGATAATGGTAAAAGATATACTATGGAACAAATCGGGAAAATTTCTAGAGATAACCCTATAGCTTTTCGGGAAAAATATTGTCAGATGTCTGCTACTATAGTAGCAAAAGTAACTGGAATAAGCAACGAGACAGAAAATGATCCTAATGGAAATGTTTATTTAGAAGTTTATTTAGGAACTACTAAAGCTGAATTTGATTATAATTTGTACAAAGTCTTGTTATCAACAATAAAAAAAGGAGATATTTTAAAATTATCAACTTCCAGTATTAGTTGTCGTATTTCTAATCAGAATGAATTTTCTGGATTTGTAATAACTAATCCAACTGTAGAACGTGTGGAAGAATAAAATCATTTAATTATTTAGCGATATGGAAAAATTATATCAAGGTATAGTTGTTGTTTTACATGGTAATGGATATAGTGATATATGGAAGGTAACCGAAATAGAAAGTATAGAATAATAAACATTATAATGTTATAATATTAAATAGATAAAAGGAGTATATTTATATGAAAAATTTAACTAGTCCTTTAATGCCAGAAATATTTAATAATGCAATTCCTAAAAAATATTTAGATAATAATTTTCAAAAAATATTTGAGTTTTATATTCTAAATGTTCCAAATAGTAATGTGAGTAATAAAAGTATAGATATTACTAAAATTTGGGGTGAAAAAGTTTGGAAAAATATGAAATTACGTGCTGAATTAATGAAAGTTGGAGATTTCAAAGAAAATATAAATTACTTTAAGGCTCAAAGATTAAATGAAATGAATAATATTGCTGCTAAAGCACATTTAGATAAAATTCCTGCGTTAAAAAAACTTAAAAACAATATAATTTTTTATAATCAAAAAAATGAATTTATAAGTATATTTTTTTATATAAGATGTGCTTTTGCTCATGGACGTTTTACAATTAAAGAAGTAAATAATGAAAAATTTTATATTTTAGAAACTGGAAATAAAGGAAAGAAGCAAGAAATAATTGTTAAAGCTCGTATGATAATTAAAGAAGAAACTTTATTAAAATGGATAGATATAATTTTAAGTGGTAATAAGACTAAAGAAAAAAAGAAAGAAAAAGTATTAGTATAAAATCAGTCAAATGACTGATTTTAATTTTTAACCTATAATTTTTTTATAAATTATGTTAAAATAAGTTTAAGTGAGTTGATTTTATGAAACAAGAAAATATTAGAAATTTCTCTATAATTGCTCATATAGACCACGGAAAATCTACAATAGCTGATAGAATACTAGAAATAACTAAAGCTGTTTCTAAAAGAGAAATAAAAGAACAAATGTTAGATAGCATGGATATAGAACGTGAAAGAGGAATTACTATAAAACTTAATACAGTAAGACTTAAATATGAATATAAAAATGAAGAATATATGTTAAATTTAATAGATACTCCTGGACATGTAGATTTTTCGTATGAAGTTAGTCGTAGTTTAGCTGCAAGTGATGGAGCTATTTTAGTAGTTGATGCAACTCAAGGAATAGAAGCTCAAACAATTGCTAATATGTATTTAGCTCTTGATAATAATTTAACTATAATTCCAATTATTAATAAAATAGATTTACCAAGTGCTGATATAGAAAAAGTTAAAAAAGAATTAATTGATACCTTTGGATTTAAAGATGATGAAATAATTTTAACAAGTGCTAAAACAGGAGTGGGAATTAAAGAATTAGTAGAAGCTATAATTGATAGAGTACCTTCTCCTAAAGGGAATATTAATAAACCTTTAAAAGCCTTAGTATTTGATAGTTTATATGATAGTTATAGGGGTGTTTTAACTTTAGGTCGTATATTTGATGGTCGTATAAAAGTTCATGATAAAATTGAATTTATGCAAACTGGTTCCGTTTATGAAGTTACAGAATTATTTGTTTATAATCCAACATTCACTAAGGTATCAGAGCTTACAAGTGGGGAAGTAGGGTATATAGTAGCTTCTATTAAAACTTTAGAAGATGTTCATGTAGGTGATACTATAACTTTAGAAAATAATAAATGTGATAAGGCCTTACCTGGTTATAAACCTATGCAACAAGTTGTGTTTACAGGTCTTTATCCAACTGAAGCAAATAAATATAATGAATTGAGAGAAGCTTTAATGAAATTAAAATTAAATGATGCTAGTTTAACCTTTGAACCTGAAACAAGTGAGGCTTTAGGATTTGGCTTTAGATGTGGTTTTTTAGGTCTTTTACATATGGATGTAATTGAGGAGAGATTAGAAAGAGAATTTAATTTGAATTTAATTGCTACAAGTCCTTCCGTAGTTTGGGAAGTTATGCTTACAAATGGTGAAGTTGTTAAAATAGATTCCCCTCAAAAGTTGCCTCCTCCTGGAAAAATAAAAACGATAAGTGAGCCTTATATTTTAACAAATGTTTTTACACCGAGTGAATATATTGGGCCTTTGATGGAGCTTTGTCAAGATAAAAGAGGAATTTATAAGAGTATAGAGTATTTAACGCCAGAACGTGCAATACTGCATTATGAATTACCTTTATGTGAAATTGTCTATGATTTTTTTGATAAACTTAAAAGTATTTCTAAGGGATATGCCTCATTTGACTATGAATTAATAGGTTATCGTCCTAGTAATTTAGTTAAAATGGATATTTTAGTAAATGGTAGTTTAGTTGATGCTTTATCTACAATCGTTCATAAGGATTTTGCTTATAATAGAGGCAAAGTAGTTGTAAATAATTTAAAAGAATTAATACCAAGACAATTATTCTCAGTTCCTATTCAAGCAGCTATTGGTTCTAAAGTAATTGCTAGAAGTGATATAAAAGCTTTAAGAAAAGATGTTTTAGCTAAGTGTTATGGTGGAGATGTTAGTCGTAAGAAGAAGCTTTTAGAAAAACAAAAAGAAGGTAAAAAAAGAATGAAACAAATTGGAAATGTAGAAATACCTCAAGAAGCCTTTTTAGCTGTTCTATCTAATGAGGAAATAAATGACTAGTTCAGTTTATATTCATATTCCATTTTGTAATAATATATGTTCTTATTGTAGTTTTACAAAGTTTTATTATGATAAAGAAAAAGTAAAAAAATATTTAAAAGCTTTAAAAAAAGAAGTTTTAGAAAAATATAAGGGAGAGTTGATTAAAACTCTTTATATAGGAGGAGGAACTCCTAGTTCTCTTAGTTTATCTGAACTTAAAGAATTATTTAAAATAGTAAAAATATTTAAGTTAGATGCAAACTATGAATTTACATTTGAAGTTAATCCGGATATAGATGACGTGAAAATTAAGTTTTTAAAAGATAATCAAGTTAATAGAATTAGTATGGGTGTTGAAAGAGTAAACGATAAATATTTAAAATTTTTAGGAAGGTGCCATGATTTTAAATTAGTAGAAGATAAAATTAAAACTTTTAATAAGGTTGGACTGGATAATATTAATGTAGATTTGATTTATGCCTTACCTAGTGAAACTTTAAAAGATTTAGAAGAAGAGTTAACAGCTATTTTAAGTTTAAATGTAAAACATATATCAACTTATTCTTTAATGATAGAAGAACATACTAAATTATATATAAATAAAGTTAAGCCAATAGATGAGGATTTAGATTATGAAATGTATAAATTAATTATTAAAAAATTAAAGGAGCATGGTTTTAAACATTATGAAATAAGTAATTTTTCAAAGTCAAACTACGAAGCACGTCATAATTTAGTTTATTGGAATAATCAGGAATATTATGGATTTGGTTTATCAAGTTCAGGGTATTTTAACAATATTCGGTATACTAATACTAGTAATTTAGCTAAATATATAGAAGGTAATTATGTAAAAGAATTTGAAACTTTAAGTAAAAAAGATATATTATCTTATGCTTTAATTTTAGGACTTAGAAAAATAGATGGTATTAACCTTAAAGAATTTAATTTAAAATATAAAGTCAATTTATTAGACCTTTATAATATACGAGATTTAATAAAAAATAAAAAATTACAAATAGAAGATGGAAATTTAAAGATAAGTTATGATAAAATATATATATCAAATAGTATTTTGATTAATTTTGTAGGAGAGTAGTATGGAAAAAAGTAGTTATTTTAAAAAGGAATTAGAATATATAAAGGATTTAAGAATTAGAAATAGTTGCAAGACAATGCTTGAGCTTTTACCAGATTATTTTTTTGAAATACCAGCCTCATCAACTGGTAAGTATCACCCAGCTTTTACTCTTGGTGAAGGTGGTTTAGTTCGTCATGTTAAAGTTGCAACTAAAATAGCCTATGATTTACTTAGTAATCCTAGTTTAGGATGTGAATTTGATAGTAATACTAAGGATATAATGTTGATGGCTATTATTTTACATGATGGTTTAAAAAGTGGGTTAACTCATAATCGTTATACCCAGTTTGACCACCCAATTTTAATTAAAAATTATATAATAGATAATCAAGATAAATTAGAACTTAAAAAAGAGGAAATTGACTTACTTGGTTCAGTAATTGAAACGCATATGGGACCATGGACTAAAGACCATTATGGAAATGAAGTATTAAGAAGTCCTAAAACAAAAGAAGAATTATTTGTTCATATGTGTGATTATTTAGCTAGTAGAAAATACTTAAATGTTAATTTTGATTTTAAGGGAGATATTTTAGAATAAAATTTAAAAATAGTTGCATTTTTTTGCATAAAGTTTTATAATACCCTAGTCAAAGGGGAAATAGACATGATTAAGAATGAAAATAATGGGGCATTTAGTAGAGATTTAGAAAATGAAACTTTGCATGAATTTGAAGATAATGAAGTTTCTTTCGTGAAAAATCTTAGAATAAACACTAAGATTATAAAAAAAATAATTTCGTTTTCACTTATTTCTTTAGCTGCCGTTATTTATATTAAAGGTGGAACTAAGAAACTAAATAATAATTATAAAACTAATACTAAAAATTCTGAAACTATTATATCTAAAGAAGATGCTATAAGAAACTTAAATGCCAATTCCAAAGTAGCTATTTATTATAAGAAATGGATAAATGTTTCAAATAATAAATATATAAGAGAAGTTCATACTTATGATTTTTCTAAATTAAGTGATGTGGAGTTAAGAGAATTTTTAGAAACCGAAGATTTAAGTATTTTAGATAAGTATGAGGATATGCATACCGTTTTTGTAGAAGAAAAAGAGAATTTATCTCTAGAAGAAATCAATAAAGATGCATATTTTATTACGGATTATAGAAATACTAATCCAAATATTCGGTTTGCTATTACTTTATTAATAACAATTTTAGGTGGGAACATATTATTTACAACAGGAAGTTTTATTAAACATAAAATTGATTATATGAATTTAGAAAAAGAATTACTAGAAGGTATGGGCTATGAATTAAGTTATGAAAAAAATAGTAAGAATAATGTTAAAGTTTTGAAAAAAATATAGATTAAAAGAAAAGAGAAATAAAGCATAAATTAGAGAAACTAGTTTATGCTTTTTTTATAAAAATATGTAAAAAAAATAAAAAAAGTTTTAGTAACTTTAAAATTTTGGAATAAAAACCGAGTATAGTATAATTGGAGGGTAAAAAACTCCTAGGAAGGATGGTTATAAAAATATAGGAAATACTACATAATTAGATGGAACAATATTAAAATTTTTTGTAATGTTAGAAATGGGAGGTAAGGTATGACAGATTTACAAAATAAAAATGAATTGAATTATTATGAAGAAAGTGATTTAACATTATATGATGGGAAATTAGTACCCAAAGAAGCTGATGATTATTTAAAAGAAATAAATACAGAGATATTAAAAATAAAAAATGATAGGATATTTTCATATTTGTTTAATGA
>CANQEQ010000006.1 GCA_947595345.1 uncultured Bacilli bacterium
CATGAAGCAGGATTAAGTTTAGCTTCACTTGATACCATGAAATTAGAAATAACATCAAATAATCCAGACTTAATGTTTACATATTCTGATAGCGAAAATGGAAATTCTACTGAAAAGAAAAACAACTTAGATTTAACATATTCATTTAATGAAAATAAAGTAATAAATATAAAAGTATTTCCAACAAGTAATAGTTATTCTAATATAGATATGGATATAAATATTAAAGTAACAAAGAACGATAAAGAAACATTTGAGATGTTAAAAAGAATACATATAGACGAGATAACAAGTACATGTATTAAAAAAGGATATAATAATCTATCTGACTGTTTATTAATAACAGAACAAATGAGTGCAAGTAATGTAAATGAAGCAAAAGAGGCTATAAAAGCTAAAGGAGAAGTAACCTTAAGTCAAACAAGTGAACAAGCAAACGAAAATGGAATGTATAAAACAGTAGATAATGATGGGGATACATATTTCTATCGTGGTGACGTTAAGAATAACAATGTAAAATTTGCAGGTTTCTATTGGAAAATAATAAGAATAAATGGAGATGGTTCTATAAGATTAATTTATAATGGAGACCATGCAAATGCGGTAAATTTAGAGACTTCTATAACCGGAAAGGAAGAACAATATAATGATAAATTTTCCGATCCAGCTTATTTCGGATACATGTATGGAGATAATTTTTCAAAACAACCTGAAAAAACTTTGGAGACAGATTATGTAGCTATAACTGCTAATACTGAATATTATTTTGCAGATAGTTATACAACAAATGATGATGAAAGAACATTTAAATTATCTGGAAATATGATTAAAAGTACAGTAGCTAATTGGACATCAACAGCAAGTGATAAAAAATATACTTGTAGAGATACAAATGAAAATGCTAGTTGTAATTTTTTAATAGAAGTAATTAGAGTAAATAACCCTACAAGTATTCAAGCATATTATTGGACATATGGTTCAACAAGTTATGAAGCGACTAGAGAAAATACCGCAAGTAGTAAAGCTAAAATAGAACTTGAAAATTGGTATACAAATACCCTTTCAAAGAAAAATGAATTTGGAAATAATGTAATAAACTATATAAGCAATAATGCAACTTTTTGTAATGACAGAAGTTTGGCTTTACAAGGAAATATTGGTGATGGTTATAAATTAGTTCCAAGAACAAATTATGGCTCACGTTATAGATTAATAGATAATAAAAAATCTTCTTTGGTATGCCCTGATGTAGAACAAGATTTGTTTAGTGCAAAGGGTAGCGAAGGTAAAGGAAACAAGAAACTTGAAAACCCAATAGGATTAATAACAGCCGATGAGATATCATTTGCAGGTGGTTTATGGAATAAAAATAATTCAACTTTTTATTTATATAGTGGAAGAGAAACCCTTACTATGTCACCAGATACATTTAATCCAGACTGGGCTTGTGCAAATTTATTAATTTTAAATAGCGATGGTTCACTTGTTACCAATGGCCTTTATTTTCAGTCATATAGTTTACGTGCAGTAATAAATTTAAAATCAGATGTATTAGTTAAAAATGGAAATGGCACAATGGAAGACCCATATACAGTAAAGTTAGCAAGTTAATTATAGGTAATGAAAGAGAATAGTAAGAATAAAATAAAAAAGAAAATAAGGAAAAGGATTTAAAAGGTTATATAAAAAAATATCAAATTTATCTTTAGAAGAAATAAAAGAAATCATTGATAATAATAAAAAAAATTAAAAAAAGGTTTATATTTAACCTTTTTTTTGATACAATATGTTCGTGGTGTTATATGAGTAAAATACAAGTCATGGAGGCTGATTTAGCCAATAAAATTGCTGCTGGAGAAGTTGTTGAAAAAACAATGAATGTTGTTAAAGAATTAGTAGAAAATTCAATTGATGCTAAAGCTTCAACAATTAAAATAGAACTTCTTGATAGTGGCGTTAAAGAAATAAAAGTAGTTGATGATGGAATAGGAATGGACAAGGAAGATAGTGTTCTAGCTTTTTCAAGACATGCAACTAGTAAATTAAAAAAATTAGATGACTTGTTTAATATAAATTCCTTAGGTTTTAGGGGTGAAGCTTTACCTTCTATTGCCAGTGTTTCAAATGTTTTACTTAAAACAAGTGATGGGAAAACTGGTACTATTGTAACTCTTAAAGGTGGAGAAGTTGAAAGTGTTAAAAGTGGAGATATAAAAAAAGGAACTTCAATTACTGTTACAGATTTATTTTATAATACTCCAGTTAGACTTAAATACTTAAAAAGTTTATACACAGAACTTGCTAATATTACAGACTATGTAAATAAAATGGCTCTTAGTTATCCTAATATAAAATTTATTTTAACGAACAATGATAAAGAATTACTAAATACAAGTGGAAATGGTGATTTACTTAAGACAATTTCTAATATATATGGTGTAGTAGTTGCTAGTAAAATGATGTATATAGAAAACTTAAATGACGATTATAAAATAAGTGGCTATATATCTTATCCTGAATTAACTAAAAGTAATCGGAGCTCTATAACTTTACTTATTAATAATCGGGTAGTAAGAAATAATGAAATAGTTAAAGCAATTCTTGAAAGTTTTCATACCTATATACCTAAAGATAGATACCCTTATGTTGTTTTGAATATAGAAGTTGACCCATTTTTAGTTGATGTAAATGTTCACCCTACTAAAATGGAAGTTAAATTTTCTAAGATAAATGAGCTTATATCCTTAATCTATGATACAATTAGTCAAAAGTTAAGTGAAAAAACTTTAATACCTAAAGCAATACCAACTAATGTAGAAGATAACTATTATCATAATTTTAAAGGAATAACATATGAAGTAAATGATAATTTATATAAATATTCGGAAAAAGAAACAGAAGATTTAAAAGAAGAAACACCTTCTAAAATTGAAGAAATAAAATTTAACTTTGACACTAATTCAAAAGAAACAGAGGAAGAAGAAGAGAAGAATATAGAAGATGAACGTATTAAAGATATGTACCCTGTTGGAGTAGTTCATGGAACATATATAATCTGTGAAAATGACAAAGGAATGTTTATAATAGACCAACATGCAGCAGCTGAGAGAATTAACTATGAAAAATATTATCATGCCTTAAGTACCCATTCAAAAAATACAATAGATGTACTAATACCATATAAAATAGAATTACCAAGTAATGAATATTTAATTTTAGAAAAACATTTTGATATATTAAAGAATTTAGGTTTTGATTTTGAAGAATTTGGAACTAATACCATTATTATAAGAAGACACCCAACTTGGTTACCTAAATTTGCCCCTCTTGAAGCAATTAGAAAAATAATTGACATAATTGTTATGAATGAAGATTTTAATGAAGATAAATTTAATGAAAAAGTATCAATTACTTTAGCTTGTAAAATGAGTATTAAAGCAGGCGACGCAATAACACTACCTGATATGACCTATTTAATTGAGGAATTACGAAAGACTAAAAATCCGTTTACCTGTCCTCATGGACGGCCAACCATTATTGCATATACAAAATATGATTTAGAAAAATTATTTAAAAGAGCTATGTAGGAGGAGTTATGGCTGAATTTGATAAAATAATGAGTAGTTTAGAAAATATTAAAAAATATCCTTTAGAAGGAAAACTGGAAACTAGTATTCCAGATAGAGAAAATATGCTAACTTTATATGAACTTAAAATGCAAGTAGAAGAATTAATGAAAGCAAGAAATTTAATTTTAAATGCTTTTGACTACGATATGTCTTTAGCCCTTCACAAATATCCAACTAAAGGTTTGTCAATTGATGATAAAAAAATATTTGAAGAAGGGTTAGTTAAAGTTAATGTTGAATCTAGAAATCCTAATACTTTTTGTTTAGTTTCTAAGACTGGAATAAAAAAAGGCAACATATTTGGTACCCTTATTGAAGAAAAAATAAATAAACTTCTACCATATATAAATGGTCTAATTTCAGTTTATGAAAAATCTAATATTTTAGGGAATTTATTTTATGAAGACTTAAATGTTCTTTTAGATGCTTATATTAAACGTTTGATTATAAATGGTTTTGGAGTAGATTTAAAAACAGAAGATTTTAAGTTAAATGATATGGAAGCTTTAGAAATTAAAAAATATTATTATACTAATTTAAAAAGTATATTAGGAAATATTTTAGTTAAAGATAGTACGGCACTTGATGCTTATAGAACAGATATAGATAAACAAGAGGCTTTAAAAATATATAAGGGGAGACAATGAAAATAGTTGTTATAGTAGGACCAACCGGAGTTGGAAAAACCAAACTTAGTATAAGTTTAGCTAAATATTTAAAAGCTGTTGTTATAAATGGAGATAGTATGCAAGTTTATAAAGGCTTAGATATAGGAACAGCTAAGATTAAAGAAAGTGAAAAAGAAGGAATAGAACATTATTTATTTGATATATGTGATGTATTTGATAACTACAATATTTATGAATATCAAAAAGACGGGAGAAAACTCTTAGATAAATTTCAAAAAGAAAATAGAAATGTTGTAATTGTTGGGGGAAGTGGTTTATACATTAAGAGTTTATTATATGACTATAAATTTAATGAAGAAACTATAAATGAAACTTATGATAACCTAACCAATGAAGAAATTAAAGCTGAAATAGAAAAAAATCATAAGACTTTGATTCATGTTAACAATAGAAAAAGATTAATAAGAGAGTTAAATAAAATTAAAAATTCTACGAATATAAAAAGCGATATTAATAAAAAACTATATGACTTTACAGTTTTAGGTCTTGATATGGAAAGAAATGAGTTATATGAAGTTGTTAATAAACGAGTTGATTTAATGGTAGATGAGGGCCTAGTTTCAGAAGTTAAAAACTTATATGATAAAAATATTAATACTAAAGCTATTCAAACAGGAATAGGATATAAAGAATTATATAAATATTTTGCTGGTGAAATTTCACTTGACGAGGCCATTATTCTAATTAAGAAAAATACTAGACATTTTATAAAAAGACAATATACCTTTTTTAAACATCAAATGGAAGTTAATTGGATAAAAGCTGATTTAAAAAATTTTAATAATACAATTAAAGAAGCTATAAATATAATTGATAATAAAAATTAGAATAGAATAATATAATAGAATGCCTAAGAAAAATCTTGCTTTTTCAGAAAATATATGATAAAATATAGGCAATTTATGGAGGGATTGGTATGAGTAATTTAGAAATACTAAAAAATTATTCAAAAGATAAATTATCTGGTGTAGTTGAAGCCTTTGAAGTTATTCCAGCTGTTTATCTTTTAAAAGATGCTTTAGGACACATAATTGGTTTATATGATAGACGAAATGACAAATTAATCAAAAAAGATTTTACAAGTTATGAAATAAAAAATGGTATTTTAGTTTTAAGATGTGAAGAAGTATATGATGTTGATACTAAATCTTTAAAACCATTTACTATAACTAGTAAGAATTATGTATCATTATACGACCCAATAAATGCTTTATTTATTGAAAGTCCTACTTATTATGAAGAAAAAGGAACTTATATAGTTGATGATACTGAAGAAGAATTTTCAAGAACTTGTTTAACAACTTGTGAAGATTTAATATTAATAAGTAATAATTTAAGTCATAATTCTAAAGATTTATATGATACAACAACTGGTAGGATTTATAAAAATTATTTTATAATGAACCCTAAAAACAGTGATATAATTAAACTTTATAATCCAAACAATAGAGCACTTGAAGCAATTTATAATAAAAATGAAAAGAAATTATATCAATGTATTCCAACACCTATTGTTGATTTATATTATTATGAAAAAGATGGTCATCAAGAGTATGTTCACCAATATAGAAATGCTTTAGCTAAAAGATATGATGATTATAATGCTCTTTTCCTTTATTATATTAAAGGAGACCAAATGGATATATATGAGACAATGTTCTTTACAGACGATTTTGTAAATTATAAAATTTATAGTGAAGATATAGAAAATGGAAAAGTTAAAAAGAAAGTAAGGGGAGAATAAGATGTTAAAAATTGAAAAAATAAATGAAGAAGAATTTGGATTTGTAGATGCTACTACTAAAGAAGTTAAAGAAAAAATTAATTTAGAAAAAATTGCTAATAATATTTATTTATTAAAAGGAAACTATGGTCATTACTTTGGTTTTTATGATAAAGAAACTAATTTATTAACTGAAGTAGTTGGAACTAGTTATGAATTAGCTGGTAATCTAATATTATTTAAAAATTTAATGCTTCGTCCTACAAGTGACACTGAAGTTGAAACCGTAGAACATTATTCAATATATGATATTAAGAACAAGAAATTTATAGGTGATAAAAGATACCATGATTATATGGGAGAAGATTATGACTATGGTGTTTCTAAATATATAAGTGCAACTATAGCCGGTAATTATGTATGTTTATTTTATAGAGACCTTGAAGATTTAAAAGTTGATTATTATAATATGGAAACTGGAGAATTATTTGAGGAAAATAAAAATAAAAGATTAACTAAGCAAGCTTAAACCTTGCTTTTTTTAGACTTTAAAAATTTTTTTAACAAAATTAGCACTCTATGTTGACAAGTGCTATTTTTAGTGCTATTATAAGTTTGTAAATTGAAATTGGAGGCAATATGAGAAAAAAAGAATTTAAAGCAGAGTCAAAAAAACTTTTAGATATGATGATTAATTCAATTTATACTAATAGAGAAATATTTTTAAGAGAATTAATCTCAAATAGTAGTGATGCTCTTGATAAACTTTATTATATGTCACTTACTAATACTAAATTAAAAGTTAAGAAAGACGATTTAGAAATAAAAATTGAAATTGATAAGGAAGGTCGTACTATTAAAATAATTGATAATGGAATTGGTATGGCTGAAAGTGAACTTGAAAATAACTTAGGTACAATTGCTAAAAGTGGTTCAGAGTTATTTAAAGAAGAAAACGATAAACAAAAAGATATTGAAATAATTGGTCAATTTGGAGTAGGTTTCTATTCAAGTTTCATGGTAAGTAAGAAAGTATCCGTTTTAAGTCGTAGTATAAATGACGATAAAGCCTATATTTGGGAGTCAACCGGAGCATCAGGTTATACAATTGAAGAAGGTAAGAAGGATACAAATGGTACAGAGATTACTTTATACTTAAAAGATAATGACGAGAACAACAACTATGACGAGTTCTTAGAAGATTATACAATTTCAAGAATAGTTAAAAAATATTCTGATTATGTAAAATATCCAATTAAAATGGATATGAAAAAAGAAGTAGAAGATAAGGATACAAAGGAGCATAAAGAAGCCGTTGAAACAGAAACTTTAAATAGTATGATTCCAATTTGGAAAAAGAAAATTAAAGATGTTAAAGAAAGCGATTACAATGATTTCTATACTGATAAATTTTATGATTATGAAAAACCTTTAAAAGTTATAAAAAGTGAAGTTGAAGGTTTAACTAGCTATGATGCCCTTTTGTTTATTCCTTCACATGCACCTTATAATTACTATACTAAAGAATATGAAAAAGGTTTAATGTTATATTCTAAAGGTGTTATGATTATGGATAAATGTGCTGAACTTCTACCTGATTATTTTAGCTTTGTTAAAGGTATTGTTGATAGTTTAGATATTGAACTTAATATCTCAAGAGAGACTATGCAACAAGATAGACAAGTAAAATTAATTGCTAAGAGTTTGGAAACTAAGATTAAAAAAGAACTTGAAACAATGTTAAAAGATGATAGAGAAAACTATGAAAAATTCTATGAAGCCTTTGGAGAACAATTAAAATATGGTATTTATTCTAGTTATGGAATGAATAAAGAATTACTTCAAGATTTACTTTTATTCTATTCTTCTAAGGAAGAGAAATTAGTAACACTTAAGGAATATGTTTCAAGACTTGAAGGTGATACAATTTATTATGCATCTGGTGAATCAATTGATAAAATTAAGATGTTACCAAATACAAGTGAAGCTATAAATAAAGGTTATGAAGTATTATATTTAACTAATTATTTAGACGAATTTGTATTAAAAACAATTGGAACTTATCAAGATAAAAAATTCATGAATATAAGTGATACTAACTTTGATACAACAACTGATGAAGAGAAAGAAGAATTAAAGAAGACTAATGAAGAAAACAAAGATATGTTAACAACACTTCAAGAATTTTTAAAAGATAATGTTAAAGAAGTTAGATTTACTAATCGTTTAAAAGAACATCCTGTATGTTTAACAACGGAAGGTGAAGTTTCCATTGAAATGGAAAAAGTTTTAAATGCTATGCCAAATGGTGAAAATGTTAAAGCTTCTAAAATTATGGAAATTAATGAAAATCACCCAATTAGTAAGAAATTAAAAGAATTATATAAAAATAATGATAAAGAAACATTAGAAAAATATACCAAGATTTTATATTCAAATGCTAGACTTATTGAAGGTTTAAGTATTGAAAATCCAACTGAGATTTCTAACTTAATGTGTGAAATAATGAGTAAATAACTATAAAATAAACAATATATAGTTAGGTAATATAAAAAAAGGAGATGATATAATGTTACCAAGCAGATTATTTTATGATAGTTTATTTGATGATGTTAATATGAAAGGAATGGAAGCCGATGTTTATCTAAAAAATGGAGCTTACCATGTTGAAGTAGATGTTCCTGGTTATGATAAGGAAGATATTAAAATTGAATGTCATAAAGGAACAATTAACATAATTGCTTCTCATGAAGAGAAAAATGATGACGAGGAGAAGAAATATATTCGTCATGAAAGAAAATATCAAAAGCTTGAAAGGTCTTTCTATTTTGGAGATATTGATGAAGATAGTATTAAAGCTGAATTTAAAAATGGTACACTTCATTTAACTATTCCTCAAAAAGAAGAAGAAAGTAAAAAACAAATTAGTATTGACTAATATGCAAGTAGAGAAATCTACTTGTTTTTTTTATTGTTTAATGTATTCTTTTTTGCTATAATTAAAATATATTAGGAGTATAAAAATGGAATTATTTTATGAATATATAGTTTATTGTTTGATAGTAGCTTTATTTTTTTATAGTATAATATTTATTTATAAATTTTTTAAAAATAATGGAAAAGATATTTTATATTTATTAGTAAAAGAAGAAAATAGATTTTATGTTTTAAATCTTTTAGGTTTTACTTTAGTTTATTTTCTTTTAGGAATAATTTTAATTTTATTGGTGAAGTGATATGAAAAAGGTAATAGTTTTTAATTGTCCAATTTGTAATAGTAAGATGTATTTTGATAATTATATTTTAAAATATGTTTGTAAAAATTGTAATAAAAGTTTTGAATTTGCTAATTTAGAAAATGGAAATGAAGAAACTTATACATCTAAGAGTATTCAAGATTTAAAAATAATGTATAAAAAGAAAGATTACTTTAATGAATTACATAAGTTAAAAAATAATTTAAAGTTAGCTCCTAGGGTATTTTCTAAAGTTAAAACTTTAGAAGAAAAAGATATTAAATTACTTTATTTTGAAGTAGCTTTAATAAATGCTACCATAGTTTTAAGTACTAAAAATGAGAATATAAAATATACTTTTAGTAATTATCCTTATTTTAATAATTTTAATTTTAATTTAGATATAATAGAAAAAATAATGCCCTTAGATTTTAAAGAAATAGAAGAGAATAAGGTTAATTATCAAGATAATTTAATAGAATTAAAAGATAGTAATGAAGATTTATTTTTAGTAGTTAAAAATGAATTATTAGAAATAATTAAAGATAGAGTAAAATTAGATAATATTAAGGAAGAATATAATATTTTCATGCCTTATTTAGAAATTAATTATTTTCATGCTCCAATTTATGATTATAATATTAATTATCAAGATAGGAGTTATCACTTTACAATGAATGCTAATACTAGAAAATTTGGTTATTCTTTAGTATATGATAAAAAGAAAATTTTCTATTATGAAATAGGATTTTTAGTTTTAGATATAATTATCTTTTATTTAATGTATCTTTTAAAAATTAACATTTTGTTAATTATAATTTTTCTTTTCTTAGGGGAATTTATAGCTTTATTTAAGAAAATTTATTGTATTTTAAAAGATGATAATTACTTAAAATTACCTAAAAATTATGTTCTAGACTTAAAAAAAGTAAAAAAGCAAGAAAACTAGTGCTTTTTTTTAATTTTTATTGTATAATATTAAACATTTGAGGGGGTTCATTTATGAATTTAGGAATAATTATTTTAGAAATTGGCTTAGGTTTTTGTTTATTTTTAATAATGAACTTTTTAAAAAAGAAAAAAATATCTCGTTATGACTTAATTATTTTACCAAATATTTTAATGATTATCTTAGCTTCAATTATGCCATGGTTTAAAGATTATACACTTCCATTACTTATTTTTTATTTAGCTTTTGATGTTTTATATATTGCAATTATTAGTAAAAAACAAATATTAGAAGATGAAAAAGAGTATTATAAAACTTTAGCTTTAACTTTATTATTAGGAATAATTATTTATAATTTTTATTTATTAAAAGTTACTAAGGCTTTTCTTGATATGGAGATATTTAAAAACTTTATTTGGGTACTTATTATATTATATTTCTTGAAAAAAATTAATATAGAAGAAATTAAACCTAAAGAAGAAAGAGAACTTGATTATAAGAAACGTTATCAAGAGTATGTAGTAGTAAATTATGCTAAATTTAAGAATAAATATGCTTATTTAATTAAAGTAAAAGATAAGGATATAGAAAATATACTTTATAGTTTTCTAATTTATGAAAATTATCTTCATGGAAGTATTTATAGACTTTTTAATAATATTAAAAATAATCTTGTAAAGGGAAACTCTAAATATGGAATAATGGGAGTTAAATCAGACCATTATATAACAAATGAAGAAGCTATTGTTATTATGAAAGAACAATTAGAAGGAAAATTAAAAAGAATTAAAAAGGGAAATAGGGAAGATAACTTAAAAAAATTAATTAATGAAAAATATAAAGTAAGTAAAGATGTTAAAGAAGTTATTAAAATAATGGATATAATAGAAGAATTTAATAAAAACAATTAAAACTATGAAAAAAAAATCATAGTTTTTTTCTATGATTTTAAAATATAGTTTTTAGCTTGATAAAAAAATTATCTAAGCATCTATATTTTCTTTTTAGGAAAAATTCCAAGGATTAATCTTGTTTTTAATCTCTTTTCTTATACCTTAGTAGTTTAAAAAGACTTAATTAAAATCTAGCGCACGCCAAGGTTAGTATCATGAACGTTAGCCCAAGGATTAGCCTCACCGGCTGGATTTACGTTCCACATGTTAGCAATAGCACTCCCTGAATTGAAGTAGCCAGGCGACATTCGGTTATATAATAGATTAACCCTAAATAAAGGAAAGAACTTTATTTCAAATTTAATTATCAGTGAACTTTTTTATAATGGAATATTCTTTAACTAAAAGTTCTAAAATACCTTTTTTATTGTTAGCAGGAGAAGTACTAGGGAGGGGAATAGCTTTAATATTAGTTTCTTTTTCTAAATATTTTTTATATAAAGTATAGGCTTTATTTCCTGTTGTAAAAATAACTTTAATATTTGAATTTTTAAGAATTTCACTTAAATCATTGGGAGTTACATCTTTAATTGAGGTATCACTTGAGGAGTTTATATAACAACTTTTTATTACATCAAATAAAGCAATTTTATGTTTAGTTAAAAATTCTTCTTTACTTTTTATATCATCTTTAATTTTTTCATTGTAAACTTTTTCAAGGGTTAGCCAAAATCTATTTCTAGGGTGGGCATAGTAAAAGCCTAATTCTCTTGATTTTACTGATGGCATACTGCCTAAAATTAATACTTTAGAGTCACTTTTATAAAAAGGTTCTAAGGTATGTGTAACAAACATCTTAATCACCTAAAGTAAGTATAATATTTTTTTTAAGAAATTACAATTGATAATTTTCTGTAAAAAGAAAGATAAAAAAAATTAAAATTGTTTACAAAATAGTAAAAATATATTATACTTAAATATATGATAGAGAGGCTCGTATGAAAAATTTGAATAGAGAGATTAATTTGAATAAAAAAGTAATTCTAGTTTTAGTTTTAGTATGTGTTCTTGCAATTGTTTTCTATTATTCCTATGCTTTATTTCAAATAAGTGTAATTAAAGATAATGTAGTAGTTATAACAACTGGAGATATAAAAATAACAACTGTTGTAAATGATTCAGGAAAAGAGAATACAATATCAGGTTTAGGAACAACTAATTTATCTTTAAATTCCGGGGAAACAAGAAATGTCACTTTTAATTTAAGTACTACTACGGAAGGTAGTGTTTCTTATAAAATGTTTTATAATTTATTAAGTGGAACAGGACCTTTTTATGTTACTTCAACAACCAATTTTGAAAATAGTATAGTAGAAGGTGAGATGGAAAAATCTAAATCTATTACCCTTCGTTTAGAAAATAAAGGCGAGGATACTTTAAAAATTGCTGTTGGAATAAAAGGTGGTTTACCTGATAGTGAAATTTTATTAGTAAATGGCAATATGGCTATGATTTTAAATAAAGATTTGCCTTTAAGTAAATTAACAACAGTTTTAGAGGATACAGTTTCTAAAAGTGAAGACATAGAAAGTGATACCTTTAAAGGAGGTTTAGTTCCTATTAATCAAGCTGGAGAAATATCTAAAAATAGTGATATTCGGGAATATCGTTATATAGGAACTGAAGTTAACAACTACTTAAAATTTAATGACGAGCTTTGGAGAGTAGTTGGAATATTTAATGAAGAGAGTGTTGATGGACTTAAAGAAAAATATATAAAGATAGTTAAAAATGAAACTTTAGATAATGAAAAATTGCCTGAAAATTATATTGTTGATAGTATAAATTATAAATTAAAAGGTACTAAAGCTTCTTACTGGAATAGATTTTTAGAGGAAGAAGAGTTAGTTGGAAATACTGATTTTATAAAGTCTAGTATAGGTAATTACTTAAATACTGAACAAGATAATGGGCCAATTCCTACTTTAGGTTATTTAAGTACGATTACTCCTAAGGCTAAGATAATGTTAAGAAAAGCTACTTATTATTTAGGTGATGTTGAAAATACTAATATAAATGCTATAAATCTTTATAAAACTGAACGTAATGTAACAAGTAATGAAATTTATTCAGGAACTGTAGGACTTCTTTATCCAAGTGATTTAATTTATTCAACTAGTTATGAAAATTGGGATACAGCATTAAGCAGTTTAAATGAGGAACAAATAAAAACTAGTTGGTTATATAATGCTTATATGAAGTCTTCTCCTTGGTTAATTACGAAGAGTACAGATAATAATGTTTTATATTTAAGTACAACCGGAAGTGTTACTAAAGGAATTGTAAATGAAAATGAAGCTTCTATTTTACCAGTTCTTACTATAAATTCTAATACACTTGTAAATGGTGGAGAAGGTACTCTTTCAAATCCATATATCTTATTTTAGATATTAATATTAAATAATTAAAGGTACTAGTTTAACTAATACCTTTTTTAATTTACAAAAATTATTAATAAAAAAAGTTCTTTTTAGAACTTTAAGTTAATCTGAATCTAATTGTAATAACTGGATAATCTTCATAACGCATCATAGCTTCACTTAAACTATATTCTTTATAAAGCCAAAGAGCATTGTTTTTATCAATATATAATTTAAGATTATCATTAGTTAAAGGTTCAAATTCTAATATTTTTAAATATTCATTGAAGCTTACATTCTTTTCTATATAATTATGGTCAAGTTCATAGTTATAGTATTCCATAAGTTTAGAAGTAACGATAGTTGATGCTTCTTCTAAAGTAACTTTATATTTATTTAAAAGTGTAGCATTATCAAGAATTTTATTATTTTTAATATCAATATTGTATGTTTTATATTCAACATAAGTTAAATCATTGACACTTTCATAACTAATATTAATAGCAACTGATAAAATATCATTATTTATACTATCTTCATAATTAACAATTCCTTCTTGATAACAAGCTCTTAAAAGAAATTCATATAGGATTTCATCATTCATATTATCATAGAAAGTATTACTTATATTGAAGTAGGGAACTTTACTAGTTTTTAAAACTTCGTCTAAATCACAGTCAGTTATACTTTCTAAATCATTTTTAGTAAGATTTTTTACATAAGCATTTGTTAATACTTGATTAGTATCTTTATTTAAAAGATTAACAACAATAGTTAAAACTATTACAACGAGTATAAAAACTGAAACAATTAAAACATTTTTTTTATTTTCTTTAATATATTCTAGCATTTTACCTCCTAATAAGATTTTAAATATAATGGTTCAATGTGCCATGGTTCTTGATAACCTTTATAGCCATTTCCATATAATGGAAAAGCCAGACCATATTCATTGGCATGTTCATGAACCCATTTCTCTGAAGCATTGTTTTTAAAGTCTAAATCACTGGCAACACCCCAACCATGATTAGACCTTCCTGGAGTTGCAGCTCGGCCTGGTTCGTTAGCATATTTCTTAGCTGTTGAAACTTGTGAATCATAACTTCTACAACCTTGAGTACTAGGTGTAAAATCATAGCCTTCAGCATTAGCAGCTTTTTTAAGTTCCATTAACATATCATAGAAGTGATTATTGTAGCCATAATCATTGTTATAGCCATATTGAGTTCCTTTCATTGATGGAGGACAATTTTTACCTGATGTTCCTTTAGGTTTATAGAAAACTCCATTTTCTACATAAACACCATTTTGTTTATTCAAATCAGTTAATGAACTGCTCCATTTCCCACTACTTGAACTACTTAATCTTTTAGCATTAGCTTCAGCTTGAGCTTGCATTTTAGCTTTAAAATTATTAACAACAGTTGTTCTTGTAATTCGTTCAGCTTCTTCTTCTTCACTTAATTTCAAGGCTTCTAATTCTTCTAAATTAGAAATTAATTCAGGGGTTACTTCTTGATAACAAATAGCAAATGTATCTATATAATTTCCTGTATTAATATCAACTTTACTTAGAATAGAAAAAATTAAATTAATGATAGTCGGAACACAAAAGACAATTATACAAGCTAAAACTCTATCCATAGTTTTTTTAATTGTAACATCTTTATTTTCGCCATAACCATTTAGCATATTTTTATAAATATCAATAGTGACCATTAAAATAAGACCAATTGGTAAGACAAATCTAACAATGTTTAAAACCATTTTTATTAAATAAATTATTCTTAAAACTCCCGGACTGTCACAAAAAAGAATTTGCATATACTTCACCAATCAAATTATAACAAATTAGAAGAATTAAGTAAATACTTTGCTAATTAGAAAAAAACTCTTAAAAATAACAAGAAAGGTAAGAAAAATAAAGAAAAGAGGTTTAAAAAAACTTATTTTTTTGTTATAATCTTCTTGTTGTAAGGAGGCCGTTTATGAGTTTAAAGACAGTTGCATTAGTTGGAAAGCCCAATGTTGGAAAAAGTACCTTATTTAATAAACTAGCTCATGAAAAGATTTCCATTATAGAAGATACTCCGGGAGTTACTAGAGATAGAATTTATACAGAAGTTGAATACTTAGATTATAAATTTAATTTAATTGATACAGGTGGTATAGATATAAGTGAGGGAAATTTTAATGAAGCCATAGAAATTCAAGTAAATATAGCAATAGATGAAGCTGATGTTATTTTATTTTTAGTAGATACTAAAGATAGTATAAGTGCTAATGATAGATATTTAGCTAATATTTTACATAAAAGTGGAAAACGAGTAATTATTGTTTTTAATAAAATAGATAATAAAGAAAGTCTTATTAATAAATATGATTATTATGAACTTGGTTTTCAAGAGTTTGCTTCTATAAGTGCTGAACATAGTATAGGAATATCTGAATTGTTAGATTTAGTTGTAAAAGATTTTCCTAAAGAGCAAGAGGAAAAAACGGATAATCGGATTAAGTTTTCTATAATTGGTCGTCCTAATGTTGGAAAAAGTAGTTTAGTTAATGCTTTAATTGGAAGTGATAAATTAATTGTTTCAGATATAGCTGGGACAACTAGAGATGCCGTTGATACTGTATTTAAGTATGATAATAAAGAATATGTTGTAATTGATACAGCTGGTATTAGAAAACGTGGAAAAATCTATGAAAATATTGAAAAATATAGTTTAATTAGAAGTTTAAAAGCTATTGATAGAAGTGATGTTTGCTTACTTGTTATTGACTATCAAAAAGGAATCATTGAATATGATAAACATATAGCTTCTATGGCAATTAGTAAAGGTAAAGCTATAATTATAGTTGTAAATAAGTTTGATAATTATGGTGAGAAAGAAAAGAAAGAATTTGAAAAATTAATCCGAGCTGAAGTTCAATTTTTGCCATTTGCTAATATTGTCTTTGTTTCAGCCCTTTTAAAGAAAAGAATTCATTTAATCATGCCCCTTATTTTAAGTGCTTATGAAAATGCTAATAGACGTATTCAAACTAGTGTTTTAAATGAAATCATAGAAGAAGCTTATAATTTGAATAATCCTCCATCATATAAAGGAAAACGTTTAAAAATTTATTATGTAGTTTTAGAAGGTGTCAAACCACCTAAATTTGTTTTTTATGTTAATAACAAGAATTTAGTTCATTTTTCATATTATAGATATTTAGAAAATAAATTACGAGAAAATATAGAGTTAACAGGAACACCAATTATTTTAAAATTTAAAAATAGGAGCAAAAATGATAATTAAAAACGATTATTTAGATAGAAAAGATAATTATTTACAAGAAGAGAAAAAAGGATTATTAAAAGCTATTAAAAGTCTTGATAAAAGATATAAAGATGGAAATATTTCTAAAGAAAATTTCTTAAAACAAAATGAAATATTTGCTAAAAAGCATAAAAAAATAAATAAAGAAATAGAAAAAAATGAAAGAAGAAAATGATTTCTTTAAAACTTACTCATATACTAATATGGGAGGTTTTATGAACGAGAATGTATTTAAGAAAGTTTATAAGAAAACAAATATAAAGAAAGATACCATTTTATCTTTAGCTGATAAACTTAAAAATAGTAATTTTAAAGATGAAAAGGTTTTAAATGAAGTAATAACTGAACTTTCTAATATGACAGGTAAAGAAATAGACGAGGAGAAAAAAGAAAAAATCATTAAGGCTATTAAAAATGATAAAGTACCTAACGATATAGAAAATAAATGGTAAGGAGGTTCTATGAAAAAATGCACGGTTATTATTAATCCTCAAAGTGGTAGAGGATTTGATTCTAAAAATTTAGTCAAGATGGAAGAAATATTAGCTCAATATGGATATGAAGCTCATATTGTTTTAACACTTTATAGACGTCATGCTGAAAAAATTATAAAAGAACTTGAAGATAATATAGATTTAGTTATATCCGTAGGTGGAGATGGTACTTTTTTTGAAGTAATGAATGGTAATTTAAAAAGAAGAAAACCTTTAGTTCTTGCTCATTTGCCAGTTGGAACTACTAATGATATTGGTCATATGTATGGATTTTCTAATAATTTACTTAGTAATTTAAAGCTTCTTTTAGAAGGAACTATTAAAGGAGTTGATATTGGGTTTATTAATAATCAAGCATTTACTTATGTTGCCTCTTTTGGTAAATTTATGGATGTACCTTATCAAACACCTCAAGAATTAAAAAAAAGATTAGGTTACTTTGCTTACATTATAGAAATTTTAAAAAGAGTAGTTACTCATACTCCAAAGTATAAAATAACATTCACGATTGATGGAGTTAAACATGGTGGAAAATATACCTTTATTTTAATTTCTAATGCTAATAGAATTGCTGGAATTGATAACTTTTATAATGATGTAAAATTAGATGATTCTAAGTTTGAAGTTATGTTTTGTAGTTTAAGCAAGAAAAGAGATATTTTAAAAGCAATTTACACTTTAAAGACTAGTGATATTTCTTATGTTTCTGGAATAGAGCTTTATAAAGCTAGTAATATGCAAATAGAATTTAAAAATAATGATAGGTCTTGGTGTGTAGATGGTGAAGAATTAAAAAGTCCCGGTAATAAGTATGAAATTAGATTACAAAAAGATGTTAAGATGTTAATTCCTAAAGTAAATATTGAAAAACTTTTTACAAATAAAGACGAATAAACTTGTAAATAAAATGTAAAATTTTTACAAGTTTTTTTATTTCCCTATATTAAAAAAATATGTTGAAGTAATACCCTTGAAATGTTTCTTAGAATATGCTAAAATAAAGGCAGAAGTGAGGGGACGTTATGTATACTGATTATACCGAAGAAGATGAAATAAATGAAAATTATTATGAAGAAAATGATAGCAATAATAACAATAATTTAGATAAAGAAAAAATTAAAAGAATAGCCTTTTTTGTTATTGCTTTTGTAATCGTTGTTGTTTTAATTATAGTAATTGCTAAAGGTTGCTCTAAAGGTAAGAGTAATAGTCCAAGTGAAAATAATAATCAAGTAATTCCATCTCTTGCTATTAGTAGGTCAAACGTTTCTATAAAAGTTAATGAAAATTTTGAATTATTTGTTGATGTTGTAAATTCTAAAGTAAGTAATCCAACTATTACTTGGTGGTCAGAAGATACTAATATTGTAGCTGTAAATGATGATGGAATAATAACCGGGATAAGTGAAGGTACTACTAATGTTATAGCAGTTTACACTGAAGATAAAAAAGTATTTTCAACTACCTGTGCTGTAACTGTTTCAAAAGGTGGAGTAGAAGCTACTAGTATTGATATTACTCAAGAAAATGTTGCTATTCCAAAGGGAAGAAAAATTTTATTACAAGTTTCTGTTACCCCTAAAGAAGCAACTACCCCTAAGTTAATTTTTGAAAGTGAGAATTCAAGTGTTGCAAGTGTTTCAGAAGATGGTTATGTAACAGGTGTTAGTACTGGATTTACAACAATTAGAGTTAAAAGTGAAGATGGTAAATTAAATGATAGTGTTACCATTAGAGTTGTTGAAAGTACAGCTTCTACTGTTATTAATCCTGTTAGTATAAAAATAAATAGTTTATCAAGTGGTATTTCAGTTGGTACTAGTGCTAAAATTAATTATGAAGTATTGCCAGCTAATGCAACTAATAAAACAGTAACTTGGGCTTCTTCTAATTCAAGTGTAGCAAGAGTTTCAAGTGATGGAGTTGTAACAGGAGTAAGTGCTGGTAAAGCAACAATTGTAGCTTCTACATCTAACGGAGTAACTGGTAAAATTGAAGTTACAGTTTCACCAGGCAAAATTAGTGTTCAAAGTGTAAAAATAAATGATGGTTCAAACATTACTGTTACTAAAGGAGGAACAAAAGTTTTAAGTTATACTATTTCACCAAGTAATGCAACTAATAAGTCTGTAACCTTTGAGTCAAGTAATAGAAATGTTGTTTATATTGATAATAAAGGAGTTATGGCTTTCCTTAATACAGGATTTTCTAATATTACAGTTAAGACAGTTGATGGAAATAAACAAGCTACTATTAAGGTTTATGTAATTTCAAGTGGAACAACTAGTTCTACTAACTCAGGCTCAAGTAGTAGCTCTTCTTCTAATATGGGAGCTAGCTGTGATTCTCAGTCTATGGTAACAATTTCTCATAATGGAGCTGACCAAAAGCCTACTAAGGCAACCATTTCCTCAGTTAAGTTTGAACAAGCTTATCCTTTTAAAACCGTAGCTAATCCTACAATTTCTGTTGATGCTATAAATGATTGTATAGATACAACTAGTGGAAAAATTTACTATAATATTTATCATGGTACAACAGCAAATAATATTTCAACGTCTGTCAATGGTGGAAGTGGCTTTGTATCTAAGGGAAGTAAAATTGAACTTAAAAATGGAAATGGTTATTATAAAATAGAAATAAAAGGTTATATAGCAGGAAGCAATATAGCAATTAGTAAAATGTACTATGCTATTGTTGAAAATATAATTAAACCAACGGTTAGATTAACTGTTTCAACTTATTTATCAGGTTCTACTAAGATGCTTAAAATATTACCTAATGTTAATTCTTCTAATGAATTAAAAACAGTTCGTTATTGCTTAACAACATCAGGAACGGCTGTTTGTTCAAGGACAGCTTCTACAACAACTTCCCAAATGGGCTTAATTCAACCTAATTTTAAAAAGTCTTCTAATCGAGAGGCTAATATAATTTATAATACTAAGTATAAAAGAGTATGTGCTGATGCTGTTGATATATATGGAAATGAAAGTGCAGTTGACTGTAAAAATATCTAAAAAGGAGAAATCCTTTTTTTATTTCTTAAAAGTTTGTGTAGTTTTTGTGAACTTACTTGCATAAGTTTAATAAGTGTCATATAATTAAGACATTGTGGAAAGGAGTATGTATGTTAAAATTAGTAAATATCAAAAAGACATATAATTTGAATGAAAAAGATAAAGTAGAAGCTTTAAAAGGTATTTCTATTGATTTTCGTAAGTCAGAATTTGTATCAATTTTAGGACCTTCTGGTTGTGGAAAAACAACGCTTTTAAATATTATAGGTGGATTAGACGATTATACAGATGGTGATTTAATTATTAATTCTAAATCAACTAAACAATTTAAGGAAAGTGATTTTGATAGTTATAGAAATCATCAAATTGGTTTTGTTTTTCAAAGTTATAATTTAATATCCCATCAAAGTGTTTTATCTAATGTAGAACTTGCTTTAACTTTATCAGGTGTAAGTGCTAAAGAAAGAAAAAGAAGAGCTATTGAGGCTTTAGAGAATGTTGGTTTAAAAGACCAAATTTATAAACGCCCTAATCAGTTATCTGGTGGACAAATGCAAAGAGTAGCAATTGCAAGAGCCTTAGTTAATAATCCGGATATAATATTAGCTGATGAACCAACAGGAGCTTTAGACTCTAAAACCAGTGTTCAAATAATGGATTTGTTAAAGAAAATATCTAAAGATAAATTAATAATCATGGTAACTCATAATGAAGATTTAGCTAATCTTTATTCTAATCGGGTTATAAAGCTTTTAGATGGTTTAGTTATAAGTGATTCTAATCCTTATAATATAGAAGAAACTAAAACCGAAGATTTAAAAAATAAAAGAACTTCTATGAACTTTTTAACAGCCTTATCTTTAAGTTTTAATAATTTATTAACCAAAAAAGGTAGGACAATTTTAACTAGTTTTGCTGGTTCTATTGGTATAATTGGAATAGCTTTGATTTTATCTTTATCAAGTGGTGTAAATAATTATATAAATAGAGTAGAAGAAGATGCCTTGTCAAGTTATCCTTTAGTTGTTGAAAAAAATACTATGGATATGAATGAATTAATGACATCTTTTATGGGCTTATCTACTGATGATGGGGAGCATGAAAAAGATAAAGTTTATTCTAATGATATTTTAGTTGATATGTTAAGTACTATGACTAAAGGAGTAAAAACTAATAATTTAAAAGATTTTAAAACTTATATAGATAAGGAAGAAAGACTTAAAGATTTAACTTTGAGTATTCAATATAAATATAATGTTAATTTGAATATCTATAAAGAAGAAAATGAAAAAATCATAAAAATTAATCCAACTGAAATATTTAATGATTTTTTAGGTGGTATGGATGCTAATCAAATGAGTATGATGTCTAGTAATACTTATCAAGTTTTCAGTGAAATGATAGATAATGAAGATTTACTTAAAAGTCAATATGACTTATTAGCTGGTTCTTGGCCTAAAAATGAAAATGAATTAGTACTAATTGTTAATGAAAATAATGAAATTAGTGATTATATTTTATATGCTCTTGGTATTAAAGACCAAGCTGAACTTGCTGATATTTATAATAAAGTAATGACAGGTAAGGAAGTTACAAGTAAAGAAAGTAGTTATACTTATGAAGATTTATTAAATACCGAATATAAATTAATTCTACCAACTGATTTATATGAAAAAGTAGGAAATATTTGGTTAGAAAAGCAAACAGAAGCTAGTTTAAAAGAAGTAGTTAAGAATGGTATACCTTTAAAAATTGTTGGTATTATTAGAGGAAATGAAGAGTCAACTGGAGCTTCAATTAATGGAAGTGTAGGTTATAAATCAAGTTTAATTACTAAAATGGTCAATATGATTAATGAAAGCGAAATTGTAAAAGAGCAGAAAGCTAACCCTAATGTTAATGTATTTACTGGTTCAGGTTTTGATGCTATGAGTTCTTATGAAAAGAATTTAGAAATTTTAAATGTTTATGATTTCAATTCTCCAAGTAGTGTTTCTTTCTATGCTAAAGATTTTGATTCTAAAGAAGAAATAATTGATATAATTGATGCTTATAATAAAAAGCAAACTGATAATAAAAAAGAAGAGAATGTTATTAGATATACTGATATTGTAGGAACTATGATTGGTAGTGTTTCTTCAATTGTTAATACTATAAGTTATGTTTTAATAGCTTTTGTTACAATTTCTTTAATTGTATCTAGTATTATGATAGGTATTATTACTTATATTTCAGTTATTGAAAGAACAAAAGAAATTGGTATATTAAGAGCTATTGGAGCTAGTAAAAAAGATGTATCTAGGGTATTTAATGCTGAAACTGTTATTGTTGGATTTTCAGCTGGTTTAATGGGAATAATTGTAACAGTACTTTTAAATATTCCTATCAATATTATCATAAAAGAAATAACTGGTATAAGTGGTATTTCAAGTCTACCTATATTAGGTGCTATTATTCTAATTATTATTAGTATCATTTTAACCCTTATTGCCGGTCTAATCCCATCTCGGGTTGCAAGTAAAAAAGACCCAGTTGAAGCTTTAAGAGTTGAATAAATTAAAATTTAGAAATTGATTATAAAAAAATTAGTCAATTTCTTTTTTATTATTAAGATTAAGATAAAATTTACTAGGTATTTTTCTTAAAAGATGCTATAATAGTAATGTTTAAAAGGAGGTAATCTTATGTTTGAAAATTTAGGAGAAAGATTTAATAATATTCTTCATAAAGCCAGAGGTTATGGGAAAATTACCGAGGAAAACATCAAGGAAATGGTTAAAGAAGTTAGAATTGCCTTACTTGAAGCAGATGTTAATTATAAAGTAGTTAAAGAATTTACAAATAAAGTTTTAGAAAAATCTTTAGGTCAAGAAGTTATGACTAGTTTAAAACCTGGAGAAGTTTTTGTTAAAATTGTAAGTGATGAGTTAACTGAATTATTAGGAGGTGAATCTAAACCTCTTGTAGTTAATGGTAATCCTACAATTTTAATGTTAGTAGGTCTTCAAGGAAGTGGTAAAACAACAACAATTGGTAAACTTGCTAATTTAGTAAGAAAGAAATATCATAAAAAGCCACTTATGGTTGCCTGTGATGTTTATAGACCTGCTGCCATAGAACAATTAAAACAAATTGGTAAGGAATTAGATATAGAAGTTTTTGAAAAAGGGTTAAATAATCCTGTTGCAACAAGTAAGGAAGCTATTTCTTATGCTAAAGATAATGGCTATGATTATGTTTTAATAGATACAGCTGGACGTCTTCATATAGATACCGAGTTAATGCAAGAATTGGCTGATATTAAACAAGAAGTAAATCCTAATGAAATATTGTTAGTAATAGATGCTATGATGGGACAAGATGCTATTAATGTCATCACAGGTTTTAATGAAGCTATTGATTTAACCGGAGTAATTTTAACAAAACTTGATGGAGATACAAGAGGTGGAGTAGCTTTATCAGTTCGTCATTTAACTAATGTTCCAATTAAATTTATGGGAACTAGTGAAAAAATGGATGGACTAGAAGAATTTCAACCTAAACGTATGTCAGGAAGAATTCTTGGAATGGGTGATATTGTTTCCTTAGTTGAAAAAGCTAGTGAAGTAATAGATGAAGAAGAAGCTGAAAATTCCATTAAAAAACTTCAAAAAGGTAAATATGATTTGAATGATTTTTTAAGTCAAATGAAACAAATTCGGAAGATGGGACCTCTTGAAAACTTAATAAAATTAATTCCCGGAGCTAGTAAAATGGGACTTAATAAAATTCAAATTGACCCTAAGCAAATTGCTAGAATTGAAGCTATTATTTTATCTATGACTAAAGAAGAAAGAAAAAATCCAGATATTATTAAAGCATCAAGAAAAACAAGAATTGCTAAAGGTTCAGGAGTAAGTGTTATGGAAGTTAATCGTTTACTTACTCAATTTGAAAATTATAAAAAAATGGTAAAAAGTGCTATGTCAGGAAATTTTAAAATGCCTTTTTAAAGGGGGATAATATGAATTTAGAATTAGAAAATTTATCAGTTAAAGTAGATAATAAAGATATTTTAAAAGATTTTAATTTAAAAATAAAACCAGGGGAAATTCATGCTATTATGGGACCTAATGGAGTTGGAAAGTCAACTTTATCTAAAGTAATCATGGGATACCCTGATTATAAAATAGTAAAAGGTGATATAAAAGTTGATAATAAATCAATTAAAGAGTTAGAAATTACTAAACGAGCTAAATTAGGAATTTTTCTAGTTTATCAAAATCCTGTTAGTATAGAAGGAGTAAGAAGTAGTGAAGTTTTAAAATCAAGTTATGATGCTGTTAGTAATGAGAAAAAGAGTTTATATGAATTTATTACTAATATAGAAGATATATCTGTAGAATTAAATATGAATAAAGATATGTTACATAGAGAATTTAATGTTGGTTTTTCTGGTGGAGAACGTAAAAAAAATGAAATACTATGGCTTCTTATGTTAAAACCTAAATTTATTATATTAGACGAATTAGATTCTGGTCTTGATGTTGATAGTTTAAAAGTTGTAACGGAAGCTTTAAATAAATATTTAGAAGAAAATAAAGAAACTAGTGTTTTAATTATTACGCATTATACAAGAATATTAGATTATCTAAAACCTAAGTATGTTCATATGGTAAAAGATGGTACAATTATTAAAAGTGGTGATTTTAGTCTAGCTAAATTAATAGAAAAATATGGTTATAATCAGTCATTTGATATAAAAGGAGATTTAACTTGTGAATAAAATATGTATAGAAACTAGTGAATTTGATTTAAAGATTACCTCTAATGAAGATTATTTTTTAGAAATAAAAAAAGCTCTAACTTTAAAAGTTTCTGTATGTAAAAATGTTCAAAGTAAAATAATTTTTCTCTCTAAAGATAGTAGTATTGACTTAGATATTGAACTTTTAGAATTTGCTAGTTTAGATATTCAAGGATTAGGTATTAATACAACTCTTACATGTAATACTAAAGAAAATGAAAATAGTAATTTAAAATCTGTTATAAGTATTGCATCTTATAAAGATTCATGTAATAAAATAAATATTAATATGGCTAGTAGTAATAGTAATTGTAATTTCTTCTTAAATGGAGTTAATTTAGAAAATAATAAATTATATTTTACTGTTAATGGAATAATAAATAAAAATTTAGAAAATGTTTTATTAGAAGAGAATACTTGCATTATAAATAGGAAAGATGGAGATAGTAAGATTATTCCTAATTTATTAGTTGACAGTGATTCAACCGTTGCTAATCATTCAGCTTTTATTGGTAAGTTAGATGATGAAGTTATTAGATACTTAAATTCAAGAGGAATAGAGGATAGGGAAGCTAAGAAAATTTTATTAAGAGCTGTTTTACTTGGAAAAATGGATTTAGGTGAGGCTCAAGAAGAATTTAGAAATTTATTAAATTTAATAATTGATTAAGGAGGTGAATTATGAATAGAGAAGATTTTTTAATGTTTAAAAATAATCCCGATTTAATTTATTTTGACAATGGTGCAACTACTTTTAAACCTAAATGTGTTATATCAGCTATAAATGATTATTATACAAAATATACAGCTAATTCTCATAGAGGCGATTATAATCTTAGTTTAAAAATAGACGAACTTTATGAAGGAACAAGAGAAATTGTTAAAGATTTTATAAATGCTAAAAGTAGTAAAGAAATAATTTTTACTAAAGGAACTACGGATAGTTTGAATATAATCGTATTTTCTTTTATGAGATATTATTTAAAAAAGGGTGATGAGGTATTAATTACTAAAGCTGAACATGCTAGTAATGTTTTGCCTTGGTTTGAACTTGAAAAAGAAATTGGAATTAAAGTAAATTTCATTCCTTTAAATGAAAATCATGAGGTAACTCTTGAAAATTTAAAGAAAGTTATAAATAAAGATACTAAAGTAGTATCCCTTGCTTATATTACTAATGTAATAGGTGATGTAAGACCGATTAAAGAAATAGCTAAATACCTTCATGAAAAGAATATTTTATTATGTGTAGATGGAGCTCAAAGTGTTCCTCATATGAAAACTGATGTAATAAGTGACGATATAGATTTTTTAGCTTTTTCGGCTCATAAGATGTTAGGACCAACCGGAATTGGAGTTTTATATGCTAAGGAGAAATATCTAGAATTATTTAAGCCTCTTATATATGGTGGAGGTATGAATGCTAGGTTTGAAAGTAGTAAAGAAGTAGAATACAAAGAACTTCCTTTGCGACTTGAAGCTGGTACTAGTAATATAGCTGGTGTTTTAGGTCTTAGAAGTGCTATTTTATATTTAGAAGAAATAGGACTTAATAAAATAGAAAAATATGAACATGAGTTAAGAGAATATTTAGTAAGTAGATTGAAAGAAATTCCTAATGTTATAGTTTACAATGAATTTAGTAAATCTGGAATTGTGGTTTTTAATCTTGAAGGTGTCTTTGCTGAAGATACATCTAGATACTTAAATCATTATCATATTTGTGTTCGGGCTGGAAATCATTGTACTAAAATGGTGAAAGATGAGATAAAAGTTAAAAATACTTGTCGGGTTAGTTTATATTTATATAATACTAAGGAAGAAATTGATAAGTTTATAGAAGTTTTAAAAGATAATAAAAAGTTATTTGAAGTTATTTTATAAAAAAATATAGGATATTTAAGGGAGATTATATGGATAATGAATTTAGAAGAGAATTAATAATAGATAATTGTAGAAATCCATTTCATAAAAAAGAGGTAAAAGATAAAGAGTTTATAAAAGCTAATACTAACAATGAATCTTGTATTGATAATGTAGATTTATATGTTAAGGTTAAAGATGGAATTATAGTTGATGCTTATTTTGATGGTGAAGCTTGTGCAATTACAACCAGTGCTACTTCTATTATGTTAAAAAATATAATAGGAAAAAGTGTAGATGATGCTAGAAATTTAATGCAAGAGTATTATAAAATGATTAATGAAGAAGAGTATGATTCTAGTAAATTAGGTGAATTTAATGCTTATCAAGATATTTCTAAACAAGCTAGTCGTAAGAAATGTGCGATTTTACCTTTTCAAACTTTAGAAAAAACTTTTAAAATTTATGAAAGTGAGAAATGATATGGAAAATAAAGATTTATATAAAATAGGAAATAGTATAGCTGATAAATATGTAAAAGAATATAAATATCCTTATGAAGTATTGCCTCATATTAAAGATATAATTTTAGAAATTAGTAAAAACTTAAGTAATGATTATGAAGAAATAAGTGATGGTGTGTATGTATCTAAAAGTGCTACAATTTCTAAAGAAGCAACTATTATAGGACCAGCTATAATTGATGATATGGCAAGTATTAGACCTAATGCTTATATAAGAGGTAATGTAATTGTTGGTAAGAATACTGTCGTTGGTAATTCAACGGAAGTAAAAAATGCAATTTTATACGATAATGTAGAAGTTCCTCATTTTAATTATGTTGGAGATTCAATTTTAGGTAATTTTGCTCATATGGGAGCTGGTAGTATTACTTCTAATGTTAAAGGAGATAAGAGTTTAGTTGTTATAAAAAATGGTGGTGAAAGAATAGCAACTAATATGAAAAAAGTAGGAGCTTTTTTAGGAGATTATGTAGAAATTGGTTGTAATAGTGTTTTAAATCCTGGAACTATAATTATGCCAAATACAACTGTTTATCCTTTGACTATGGTAAGAGGAGTATTAAAAGAAAATTCAATTGTTAAAAATATGAATAATATAGTACCTAAGAAATAAGAAGTGATTTTTCACTTCTTTTAATATAGAAATTTTTAAATTTGTAAAATTGCGTAAAAATTAAATGTAAAATTATGTAAATTAACCAAATTTAAAATTAACATTGTGCTATTATATTAATTAGGACATTTTCTAAGTCTACGTTAGTGTGTGCTCCATTACTAGAGTAATCTAGGGACTGGAGGTGATAATATGGCTAGTAAAATTATTTTTTTACAAGTTATAATATTATTTCAACTTATTCTAGAAATAATGCTAGTAATAGCATTATTAATAAAATAAAAAAACACTCTAACGAATAAGTTAGAGTGTAACAGAAGAAAATTCTGGAGCACCTCTAGCTGGGCTAGAAAGTGTCCCTTTTTAATATATGAGATAATCTCAAATACATACTAATTATAGCAAATAAATTATAATTTGTAAATAATTAACAATTATAAACAAAATAAGACAACTTGGTATATTAAAATAAAAGTACTTGAAAAAGAGAAAAAAATGTAGTAATATGGTATTAGAAAATAGGGGCAAGGAGGTATAAAAAAATGAAGAGATACCAAGTAAAAATAGGAAATAAAGTTAAGTGTAACTCAACCTGGGGGGGGGTACTTTAGGTACAACTGACCTAGTATTTTCATATTGTAAAAATCTAGAATAATCGTATAAAAAATTAGCAATTTATATGCTAAGTTTTTATACGTTTTTTTAATTATTAAAAATTAAATTAAAAAGAAAGGAAGAATACAATATGAAAGATAAAAAGAGTATTGGGTTAGTAATAACAATAGTCGGTGGTTTATTTTTAGTTTTTGGTCTAAGTTATGCATTCTATAATTATGTTATAACCGGAGACCAAAACACAGTTTTGGTAACTGGTGATATTTATATGAACTATACAGAGAATAATCAGATAAGTTTAACAGATGCAGTTCCAATGGATAAAGAAAGTGCATTGAAACTATCTGACAATGTATTTAATTTTACAATAAGTGGTAAAAACCAAAGTAAAAAAGACATCTA
>CANQEQ010000007.1 GCA_947595345.1 uncultured Bacilli bacterium
CACCCAATAAATCCGGATAACGCTTGCTCCCTACGTATTACCGCGGCTGCTGGCACGTAGTTAGCCGGAGCTTTCTTGAAGAGTACCGTCAAGTTAGTATCATTTCCTATACTAACAGTTCTTCCTCAACAACAGAATTTTACAATCCAGAGGACCTTCATCATTCACGCGGCATTGCTCGTTCAGGGTTTCCCCCATTGACGAATATTCCTAACTGCTGTCTCCCGTAGGAGTCTGGGCCGTGTCTCAGTCCCAGTGTGGCCGATCAACCTCTCAGTTCGGCTACGCATCGTTGCCTTGGTAGGCCATTACCCCACCAACTAGCTAATGCGCCGCAGGCCCATCTCCAAGCGAAGCTTTAAAGGCTTCTTTTAATATATAACAACGTATCATTATATATATTATCCGGTATTAGCAATCGTTTCCAATTGTTATCCCAGTCTTAAAGGCAGATAACCCACGTGTTACTCACCCTTGCGCCACTAAGTGAAAATCCTAATCTGCTTTGTGCAAGCACTCTGCTTCAAAGGGTCACTTCGTTCGACTTGCATGTCTTAGGCATGCCGCCAGCGTTCATCCTGAGCCAGGATCAAACTCTCAAAAAATTTATTTTTTATAATTTTAATTCAGTTTTATTTCCTAGCTTAAAATTGACGTTTTGCTCAGTTTTCAAAGAACATATCTCTGCACTTTCAAAGTGCATAAGTAATATATCAAATTATCAAATTTAAGTCAACAACTTTTTTAAGTTTTCTAGAACTTTTTTTGATAATTTACAATTGTTTGCTTTTAAGCAAGCAACTTGTTTAATAATACCACAAAGTTAATTCCTAGTCAACACTTTATTTCAATTTTTTTTGACTTTTTTCAACTTTTACAAATTAAATAAACAAGTGAACATTTTTGCTCTTTTTTCAAACAACGTTTTCTAATATAACAAAGTAATTTTACTTTGTCAACAACTTTTTAGGAAATTTTTAATTTTTATTTTCTAAAAACTAATATTTCCTCAAGTTGCTTAATTAATGTATCAAATTTTTAAATTTTAAGCAACAAATTTTACATTTGTTTACACATTAAAACCTATTCTTTATATTTTATGAATAAATATTAAAAAAATTACCTGTTTAATTGGTAATTTCTCTCTTGGCTTTATTATATATATTATAATAGTATTCTATTGTTTTTTTATCAAAAGGAATTTTTTTATTCCTAACTAAATCTATTAAATCTGTAAGTTCTTCCTTCAATATTGTATCAATTGAATTAGGATAATTCATTTTGGCTTTATGGTATTTATACTCACCACGGTCTAAAACTTTAAAAGCTCCATCAGGAAATACTCTTAAATCTAAATCGTAATCAATATATTTAATTGCTCCTTCTTCTATAATAAAAGGAGAAGCCATATTACAATAATAATAAATCCCATCATTCTTTAACTGACCTATTATATTATACCATTTATTTTTATAAAAAAACATTATTGCCGGTTCTTTAGTTCTCCAACTCCTTCCGTCAGACTCTAAAACCTTAGTTCTATCATTTCCGAATACTAAATATTCACCACAATCCTCAAGTAAAATTGCTTCATCCCATGCTCTGTGAATATTACCATTATGTTTATAACTATGTATAATAAACTTCTCATGTTTTTTATATTCGTACATAATACATCTCCACGAACATTATACTATAAAAAAAGAATTATGACAAGTTATCATAATTCCCCTTATTTTGTTAATTTAAACTTATTTTCTCTATTAATCTCATTGGCTTCTAGTTGTTTTAAAACTGAAATTACCTCACCATCAGTTATAGGTTCAAAATCCATATCCTTTTCTTTTTCATATCTTAGAATAAGGCGAGCCTCATCAATTTTCTTAAAACCATTAAAAGCTTTAATTACTTCTAAAACTTGAATAGGTATTCCTTCTTTGAATAATTCTAAAAGGGTAATAATCATATTATATGATGGTTCAAAATTCTTACCTAAAGATTCACCTAACCTAAGTGATGAAGTTATTTCTTTTATATTTTCTCTTTTATAATTACCATTAGGTTCATAAAAATCTTTAATATCTTCAATTACTAAAGATAATATATCCTCTTCTGTTAAATCAGATGTACTAATCTTACCTCTTTTTCTATCAACTATAAAAGTTGTACTAATATTTTTTCTTGGACTCATTTTTCTTGAAGCTTCTACTTCTTCAATCAACTCTTGCATTGTTTTATTATATATCTTAAACATATTTATCTCCTTTTGACTTACTATATTATAATAAATTATTTTAAAATGCAAGTTCTATTTCTAAAAAAAACTAGCTTCAATTAGAAACTAGTTTTAGTCATTAATTTTTTAAATTAATAATTTTGGTTAGTACCACTTAAATGATTTAATCCATTTTGTACTAATCTCTTAGTAATTTCTCCACCAACTGAACCATTAGCACGAGAAGTTGTATCTGGTCCTAAATTAACACCAAATTCACTAGCGATTTCATATTTCATTTTATCAATAGCTTGTTTAGCTCCAGGTACTCTCATTTTTAGAGAATCTTTATTTGAACTTGAGTTCATTGTTTCACCTCCACACTACTAGAATGTGGAATTTACTAAATTTTATACAATTTATACTTTGGTAATTTTTTCCTTTTTATTTATAATATATCTTCGTATTCACTTTCTTTTGAAGTAATATCTATTACCATTAAATTATTGATTATCTCAGTAATTAATTCTTCATAATTAAAATTTGCTTCCATTTCTAAACAATGTTCTAAATTAGGATTTATAATAGGATGCTTAGGAACAAATACCGTACAACAGTCTTCATAAGGTAAAATACTTATATCATAAGTATCAATTTTTTTACTTATATCAATTATTTCTAATTTATCTAAACAGGCAACTGGTCTTATAACTGGTAAATTAGTAACACTATTTATAACTTTCATACTTGTTAAAGTTTGGCTAGCAACTTGTCCTACTGACTCACCATTAATAATAGCAAGACCTTTAAATCTTTTAGTAAGTTTTTCCATAATACGATACATCATTCGGCGCATAATAGTAATAGAGTAATTCCCAGGAACATTTTTATAAATTTCTTCTTGAAGTTTTGTAAAAGGAACTACAATTAATTTCATATCAAACCCATAAACTAAAAGCTTTTTAGCAAGTTCAAGCACTTTATTTCTAGCTTCAAGCGAAGTATGGGGAATTGCTTCAAAATAAACTAAATCTAATTTTATACCTCTTTTTAAAGCTAAATATCCAGCAACTGGTGAATCTATTCCACCTGATAACATCAAAAGACCTTTTCCAAGAACTCCTACAGGATAACCACCTAAACCTTTATATTCATTTATATAAACATATGAAAAATCTTTTCTTATTTCAACATGAACTAAAATATCATAAGCATGAACATCAACTTTTAAATTACTATAATTCTTTAAAATATAAGAACCAAAAATATCATTACATTCCATAGAATTATTTTTAAAACTTTTATCACTACGCTTAGTTTCAACTTTAAAAGTATAATTTAAAGACATATCAAAACTTGTTTCTATAACTTCACTTATAGTCTTTTTAATGTCATTCAAATTACTATTAGTTTTATAAGCTATCATATAGGAATGAATTCCAAAAATTTCCCCAATTCTTTTTAAGATTTCTTTTTCATTTAAACTATCGTATTCAATATACATACGTGACATATCTTTAAAAATATTAACTTCTAAACCTTTTAATTTTTTTAAGATATTTGAATATAAAGTATTAATAAACAATTTACGATTACCTTTTTTAGTTGTAAGCTCTCCATATTTGATTAAAATTACTCTATTCATTAGTATTATTCCCCTTTCCTAAATCTTAATTCATTTGTTTTTTCCTTAAATACTTTTATAAAATAATCTATTTCAGATTCCGTTGTTAAATAAGATAAACTTATTCTTAAACTAGTTCTTGCATATTCTTCTTCTTTTGTTACTTCTAATACACTTAAAGACAGAACTTCCGAATTAGAACAAGCTGTTTTAGTTGAAATATAGATTTCTTCAAGACTTAAAGCATTTAGCATAACTTCTGGTTTTATACCTTCAAGACTTATATTTAATATATGTGGAATACAAAATTCATCACTATTTATATGTAAACCTTCTATACTTTTTAATTCACGTCTTAATTTAGCATTTAATTTTACAACTTGATTATATTTTTCTTGACTATTTAAAAGAGATAACTTTAAAGCTTTAGCAAATGAGGCATAAAGAGCCTGAGTTGGAGTTCCACTTCTATATATTGTTTGACTTTTTCCACCATGAATAATTGGTTCTAATTCTATATTTTTCTTCTTAATTAAAGCTCCAACCCCTTTTAAACCATAGATTTTATGAGAAGACATAGAATATAAATCAACTAAACTTAAATCAACTGGTATTTTTCCAATTGCCTGAGTTCCATCTACATGAAAAATTACTTTAGGATATTCTTTTAATATTTCACCAAGTTTATTTATATCTTGAACTACTCCAAGCTCACTATTAACATGAGCAATACTAACTAAAATAGTCTCAGAACTTAATTTATTTTTTAAATCATTTAGAACAACATGACCATGACTATCAAGTTTTAGATAATCAATTTTGTATCCATTCTTTTTTAAAAATTCCATAGTTTCTAAAACACTAGAATGTTCTAATTTAGTTGTTATTATATGTTTACCACGATTTTTAAATTTTAAAATAGTTCCCATAATAGCTAAATTATTAGCTTCACTAGCTCCACTTGTAAAAATTACTTCAGATGGCAAGACATTAAGTAACTCTGCTACTTGTTTAGTACTAGCTTCTATTAAATGATAAGCATTTCTTCCAAGTTCATGCATTGAATTAGCATTACCAGGATATTTAAGTAAAGTTTTATTAAAACTATCTATAACTTCTTTATTAGGAAAAGTTGTAGCACTATAATCTAAATAAACCATTTAAGCACCTCTTTTTTAAACTTTTATAATATTAACAAACTTTTTTAAATTAATCAAGAAAATTTCTTAATTTATAATTTAATTATTTCTATTATATATAGTTTGTTGTAAACGAAATAAAACCTCTTCTTATTTTTTAAGAGGTTTTATTTTAAGCACATTCTTTTTTAAATCTTGTTTTTATTCCAGGTTCAAACTTTTCTAAAATATCAAGAACTAAATCAACAGCTGCTTCATAATTTCCTTTATAGAACATAATCTCAGCTCTATTTAAGTTTTTAGAAACTTCTAAGGAATTAATTCTATAACGATTAGCATAAACTATTAAATTTTCAGCAAAATAAGCATTTGTAATTATAGCTTTAGTCGTTCTATTTAATTTAAAAACTAAGTCTCTTGCTGTATCAACTCTGGTATTTAAAGTTTTTATAACAATCGGTTTCTTCTCTAATTCTTTTATTATTTCATGAATGGCTTCATTTGCTTCACTTAATTCTACAAAGTAATTATTAGCAACTACTGGAATTTTAACACTTTGAATTTGTCTTTTACATGTTTTTAATAATTCTTGAACTTCTTCTAATTGCTCTCTAGCTCTTTCTTCATCATCTTGCATACTTCCTAAGCTTTTTAAAGTTAAATCTAAATTATCTTCAATTTGTTTTAATTTAATTCCAAGTTCATTTAATAATAAGTTAATACTTCCATATGAAGCATCTTGTTTTTTTACTTTTCTTATTAAAGAACGATACTCTTTAACTAATTCTGAATAATCATTAGAAACATTTTTTAAATCGTTTAAGTCGCTTTCTTTTAGACCATATAAAACTTTAATATCTTCTAATTGCATATTAATATCATGTAAAGTTTTCTTAACTTTATTAAGTCGCTCGTCAAATGTATTAGAGGTAATATCAAAATCTTTTTTATAAACTTTCTCTTTTTCTATATCTTTAAATAAGGAATCTAAAAATTCTAATATAGTTTTTAATTCTAATAAACTATTATCTATATTTAAAACTTTAGATTTGTCTAATATATCATTTTCTATTTTTTCTATTTCAGTTAAGTTGTAATCTAAATTCATAAATGATAAAGTAAAGCCTTCTTCTAGCATACTCTCTCTTTGAACTTTAAGTTCTTTAATTCTAGCTGGAATTAGGTCATTTAATAAAACTAGAATATCCGGTATTTCTAAAACTACTGTACTAATATGGTCAATCATAACTTCTAGAGATTTAACAACCAACACTACTTCATTATATAGGTTTTCATTGATAACTACTTCAAAGTCTTGAAATCTTTTTTCAATATTTTCAAATTGCATTTCAATTGTATCTACTAAAACTCCATACATGTCACGATTATTTTCATATTCTCTTGTTACTTGACGATATTTAGCTTTAAGTTTTATAACAATGCCCCGATATTTGTCTTCATATGAGGTAAGTTCTTTTAACTCATTTATCATATAATTTATGAAATAACGATTACGAGCAAGTTCTAATTCTACATCTATATATTTGTAATTAAATTCTTTTTTGTGCTTACTATTAGCTAAAAAATCTAATTCAACGATTTTATCCTCTAATTCTTTAAAAGATGCATCTTTTAATTCTTGATACATATCTGTATAAATTTTTACTTTTTCTTCAAGTTGTTCACCTTTTGTTAAATTGGCAATTTTATCAACTTGATTTTGAAAAGGAAGCGATAATATTTCGTTTCTTTGAATATCTAAAAGATTAACTTTTTGAAGCATCTTCTTCTTATGATATTTTTTTATAATTAGTAAGGAAATAAGAAGAATAACTAAAAAACTAGCTACAACAATAATAATTATTATTCTAGTATTCATAAAATTCCTCCTATCATATATAATATCATAACACAAAGTATTTATTTTTTGTAGTATTTTGTTTTTAAAATTTAAAAAAAATAACCCATACTATAATGTATAGGTATTTATGAATGATGTAGTCTCCCAGTCCTACATGTATACTTTCGCTTTTATAAAGCTACTCTGACTTATAAAATAAGCGTTAGTGCAAGAAGAATTTTACATTCTAATCACATATTAGCACTAATAATATATGTAAACTTTATTTATTTATTTATTTATTTATTTATAATTAATATTAGAATTTTTCTCCTAAAGTTACAGTGTCACCTTCTACTTTTTCAATTTTATATGAAGTTCCTTGAATAGAAATTGATGTTAATCCATCTGGAACCTCAAATGGAAAACTAACAGTAGAACCAGTACCAACTTCACCTGATGTTGAAACAATAGCATTTGGAACTGTAGCTACACCACGTTGACCTCCAATGTATCCTCCTTGAGTTCTAGTAATTTCACCAGCAGCATTACGTCTACGAAAAGTTCTAGTATCAAAGTCAATAGTTTCATTACCTGGCCAACCAGAATCATTTGTAGATGCTTGACCTTGGTCATTAATTTCATGAATTGATAACCAATGTCCACCAGAACCAGCAGGAACTTCTGCTAAACTTACTGCAAGACCAACACCAGCATCAGTCATAGGTTTAGCATTTTCAGCTGTAAAAATTCTACTTTTTCCACTAGGAGTATCAAATTCCATAAACAAAAAATCATTTAAAGCAGCTGATACATCTTTTACTGCCTGAGAAGGCTTACCATAAGTCCAATCTATTCCACTTGAACCTCCTCTAGTTGCTCTTTGACTTTGAGGAACACCATCTGTATCATAAATATATTTCCAAGCCTCATCTATTGGAGCATAAACACTATCTACACCATATTGTGTTTTAGCAGCTTCATATACAGACATCATTATAGCTACTCCAGCACAACCAGTACTTTTAGATTTTCCACCACCCCAATAATAATCAAATGCAGCCTGACTAACTCTTCCTTCATGAACAGCTCCTAAAAATTGTTGAAACCAATCTAAATCCATATCTTGAGGTAAGGCATTATTAATTGCAACTAAATTTGACATATTAGTATAATCACTAGCTAATGAACCAGCTACTACACCAGCACCCATTGAAGAATAATAACTTTCTCCAGAATAATTAGCATTTTGTAAACTTGTTACCTTTTCGTTTATACTACTTTGTAAGGTTTCTAAAGCTTGTGCTAATGTTTCTACATCTGTATTCCATCTTTCATGGTCATGTTTATATGCAGTTTCATTTTGCTTTGTTACACGCTTTGTTGTTCCATCGTCGTTTGTAATTGTTTCAGTTCTACAATATTTTCTATCACTAAGCCTAGGTTCACGATTTTCTACAAAAGTTTTAAATTCTTCATTTTTTTGTTTCAATTCTTCTAATTGTTCTAGTAACTCTTTGTATGTATTCTCTGACATAGCCCAGCCCCAGCCTGTTGCAATTATTAGATTATTTATTGCAGACTTAGTTTTTTCAATTGCACTATTAAAACTAGCACTCAAATCACTTTGCCATGCTTCTTCTATTCCTTCAGCAGTGTCAGCAATTAATCCATCTTTTATCTGAAGCATAGTATCACTTACCTCAGAACATGGTATCATATCTATTCTACTACATGCTTCTGTTACTTCTAATTGTAATGCCTCATAAGTACTTCCCGTTGGACTTGCATCTCTATAATAATCATGTGCTGTCATATCTCACCTCTATAATCCTTTTTTATTAAGCATAGCAATTGCATTAGCTGCATCTTCTTCTGTAATAACTTCTTTTCCGTTAAGCATATCATATATAACTTGGGCTGGTGCTCCACGATGAGCTTCTGTGAATCCTGGCTTTTTTCTTTCTTCCGATCTTTCAAATTGACGTTCAAATATAAACGCAGCATCAGCTGGACTACTTGTAGCAAAAAAATTACCATTTTTGTTATTCGTTAAAGATTTACGATAGCTACTATTTTCAGAAAAACCTTCTTCCCATAGATATTCTAATTGAGATTGTAAATCACCTTCGGTTTTACCTTTTGAAGCTGCATATTTAGCAAGACTTTTTCTTCGTCCTCCAAGCCATTGAACTAAACCATAAGCTCCAATACTATTTTCCTCTTTAGGGTCAAATGTTCTATCTGCTTCCCACCACATATTTCCTAATACACCAGCTGCTTGAACATCGGTTAACCCTTTATATCGTAAAAAATTCCATGCAACTGCCATATTACCAGCAGGAGTATTATCAGTTTCAAATATGTTTTCGTAGGGATTATTATCATGGACTAAAGTTGTCATAGTATTAAATTCGGAACTTAAAGAACCACTTACTCCACCCATACCAACTGAATAATAACTTTCAGCAGAAAAACTTTCATTTTGTAAATTTGTTACCTTTTCATTTATACTACTTTGTAAGGTTACTAAGGCTTGAGCTAATGTATCTACATCACTTTTCCAATTATCATGGTCTCTTGTATATAATGCATCATTCACCCTAGTGAATTTTTCCATTTTTCCATTTACTTCTACTGTTTTAGTTATTCTATATTTGCTATCACTTGACTTTGGTTCTTGAGTTTCTACAAAAGTTTTAAATTCTTCATTTTTTGTTTTTAACTCTTCTAGTTGTTCTAATAAAGTTTTATAATTTTCCTCAGCAAATCCCCATTGAAAACCTACTGCCATTATTAAATTATCAATTGCAGATTTAGTTTTATTAATTGCACTATTAAAACTAGCACTCAAATCACTTTGCCATGCTTCTTCAATTCCTTCGGCAGTATCAGTTATTAGTCCATCTTTTATTTGAAGCATAGTATCACTTACTTCAGAACATGGAATCATATCAATTCTACTGCACGCTTCTGTTACTTCTAAATGTAATGTTTCATACGTACTATTTGCTGGGCTTGGATCTCTATAATAATCATGTGCTGTCATATCTCACCTCTATAATTCTCTTAATTGACTTGCTGTATTTTTGTTTTGAATATCAGTTTCACGATGAGCTTCAATACTTAATTTTATATTATCAACAAAATTCATTAAGTACATATTAGTACTCTCGTCTAACTTCTTTAAATATGGCATATATTGATTATCAATTTTATCTTTTTCTTTTCCTACCCAAACACTAGCATCTAATTTTAACATTTCTGTATTAACTTCTTTAAATAAATCTGAAATAACTCTTATATCTTCTTCAATAGTTGCTATTTTAGCATCTACATCAGGAGTTATATAAAATCCATCATTAGGCATTTATATCACCAGACCCTTCAATACTTGATAAATCAAGAACTTTAAATTCTCCAGCAGGTAAAAAAGGTGTTGCTATTTCTGCTTCAGGTTGTTGAGCAATAACAGGTTCAGCTAATAGAGTATTAATTTCTCTATTAGCATTATCAATATTTTCAACATCATGATTGAAAATACCTTCCTGATATTCGCCATAACTTCTTATTTTATTTATTACATTTTTAAAGTTCTCTGTTCCTTTTAAAAAGGCACTAATATTAGCTTCTGCTCCAGCTCCACCATAGCTTTCACGAAGTCCATTTATATCCGTATTTAATTTATTAAATGCTTGTTCTAATTCAGAAGCTTTATTCTTTTGAAATGTTCCAGCTTCTCCTATTGCACTAGCATCTCTTACTCTTAGCATATATAAACCTCCTCTATTTCAAATACTTTCCTGAAACAAATCCATGGGTTCCATCTTCAGTCATAACTTCTACCCAACCATCACTTCTATTGTTATCTATAACTTTTAATTCTTGACCTTTATCAAATCTACCAATTATTTGACCACTCTTAGTATCAGGTAAAGTTCTAAAGTTCAAATGACTATTTTGGTCTTGAATATTAACAGTCATAGTCTTACCAGAAGTAAATTCAGATGTTCCTGCTGCTGGGTTAACTGAAGAAGTATAAGTATCTTTTACATATCCAACTCCATTAGGAGTTTCAACTTCAATATAACCATTACTTGTTCTATTACCAGTTGGAGTAATAGCTGTTCCTTTATCTAAAGTACCAATAACTTTTCCTGAAGCATCTCTTAAATTCAACCTTCCAGTATTGGTATTGACATAAACATTTTTGACTGTTGTTTCAGGACTTGTACTTGGACTCGTTGGTGTAGATGCACTACTAGAATTTTTCATACCAAATTGCTCTTCACGAGCTTTATTATAATAATCTGTTGATGATGCTGACGCGTTACTAGCTTCAGTAGTAGTTGAAGGTTTTGGAGATGTAGTAGCACTTGAACTTGAAGCTTGAGATGCATGTGTGCTATCTTTTTGACTTGCATAATATGCTGATGTATCAGCATTTCCTGCTTTAACTTCAGCTGTTGATGTTCCTGAGGCTGGACTAGTTTCAGGTGTTACAGCAGGTTCTACGGTTCCTTTTTCTGGTGTTGGGGTTGTTGTTGGCGTAGGAGTTGGAGTTTCTGTTGCTTGAGCTGTTGCTGCTTGTTGAGCCACATTAGTTGCATGTTCACTAAATGTTTCTCCTGCTGCATTTTTAATATATCCTTCAGCAACATAACCTTTTTGACCATTGCCTAAATCAACTTCAAGCCATTTCTTACCATCTGCTTCATTCACAACACCAGTAAGTTTTACTTCGCTTCCTCTCTCTAATGTTCCAACTACCTTTCCACTTGGGCTTTGACGAACATTCAAATTATCATTTTCAGTTGCAACTTTAAATACAGCAGAATTATCAGTTGCAGGTTCTGTTTCCACTTCAGGTGTAGGAGTAGATGCAGGTGTTGGTGTAGCTTCTTGAGTAGTTGATTTAATCAATCCAACAGTACCATCACCTTTTTCCTCATAACCATCTTTAAATCCTACTTTATTTTTTGGAACATATCCTTGAGCTCTTGAACCATCTGCTTTTAAATATTCAATTTGATAATAATCTCCACTTGAACCTATTATTCTAAATTCTTGCCCTTTCTCAAGTCTAGGTAAACTAGCCTTTTCAGCATCAGTATAATTTGCATTAGGATTAGTTCTTACAATTAATCTACCGGCTTTTCCTTCGTCATTAGTGTTTACATAAGCATTAATATCAAGGAAAAATAATTCTTTTGCAAATTCTGTATCAATTGGTGGCTCCTTTACATCATCAAATACAGTAACATATCTTGTTATCTTAGACTTTAAATCACTCCAAAAATCTGATAATTCATAAAAAGAATTAAAAATTGGAGTAATTAAATTAGGGTGAATTAATTTCTCGGGTGTAAAATTTCCCTCACTATAAGTTAAAGCTGTCCTTAAATCACTTTTAGCAAGATACCCCATTACTGCATCAGAATCTAAGCTTTCACGATATCTTTTTCCCATTGTAACAAATTTACTATCAGCCATATTAAAAAATTCCTCCTTTTATTTCCCGTTTATAATTTAAAAAGCACTAAAAAACAAAATATATAACAAAAATACTTTTATATTTCATTATTAGTGCTTTTTAGTAATATTTTAAATATTTTTACATTTTAAATAATTCAAATAAATTTTAAAGATTTGCACTGGCAGCTCTTCTTGCTGCTTCTTCTGCTTCAGCAATACTATTAGCATTAGCAATTAACATATCTGCACATGTATTAACTTGTTCTTGAAAATCTTTAAAATGTGAACTTAGTGAATTATATTTTTGAGTAATCTCCTCACTTGCTGCTCCTTGATAATCATCAGGTACAGTATTCATAGTTGTACTTATTTCTTTTAGTTTTTCTATCATTTCACCTGCACTTGATTTCATTTTTTCCCCAAGATTTTTTACTTCTTCGGGTGTAATATGAAAAACTGTATCTCCCATTTTTCTTTCCTCCTTCTCTTATAATCTTCTAGCTCTTGCAACGGCTTCCATATCAGCTTCTTTATGACGATTAGATGCATCAATAATAGTTGCTGGATATCTAGAAAGATTTTCTTCTAAATCTGTAAATAAAGGTCTATAACTTTCAACCTTTTGAAGTGACTCTTCTCCAGCAGTTCCTTCCCAATATGTACGCATATCGTCTACAATATCAAATAAACTTTTCACACTACTTGAATATTCAGAAATTTTATTACTTAACGTTGTAGCTGTGTTGTTTAAATTTTCATAATCCATTCCAATGTTTCCATTTAAACCTGTCATTTTCTATCTCCTCCTATCTTAATTATATAAATTATTAAAACCATAAGTCAATCTATTTTACAAATATTTTTCATAAATAATCATATTTTTTATAAAATTTTACATATCTATAGCTCTTTCAAGCAAAAAGCAGCATAAATTGGAATATATTTTATATTTTTCTTTTTCATAAAATTATCTTCGGTTAGTCTTATAGGCATACCTACTTTGAACTTAGACATAAACATTGATAAAGCCTTAGCCTTACTTAAATCCATATTAACAATTTCAAGTGGAATAATCTCGCCCATTTTATTTTGTAAAATAAAACTTATCTCAGTTTTTCCTTCAGACTGATAATAATAAAGACTATATCCTAAATTTACCAATGTATTCGCAATATTGGCTTCAACTAAAGTCTTATGAATATTTTTATCATTCATAAATTTCATTTTATTAGCATGAAGCATTGTGTATAAAATTCCAACATCATTTGGATATAACTTAAAACTATCAGCTTCTTTATAACTACTTAAAGGACTTTTTACATCTTCTAATTTAAAACTTCTATGAATTAAGCTATTAACACCTAAATACTTAATACTAGCTTCATAATCTTTACTACGACTTCCCTTTTTAATATTTCCATATTGAAACTTTTTATTATCTTTTAATAACTGACTTGCTAAACTATTTAAAACTTCATTACTTCTTTGAACATCAATTAAATTAACAGTATCAATTGTTTCTCTTTTTATAATATCAATTATTTTTTGCTTGATACTTTCAATTATTAAATCTGATTTTCTATTTATATAGGCTTCTACTACTTCCGGATAACCACCAGTTATTAGAAAATCATTATAAGACTCAAGTGCTATTTGATGAAAAGGCATAGGCGTAAAATTCAAATATGATTCTTTTATAAAATTAATCAATTGTTTTTTATCAGTATTCATTAAAAATTCTTCAAAATCCATAGGATACATCGCTTTAAAATATAATTCTTCTCCTTTAAATTTTGCTAAATTCTCTTTTCTTGAAGTAATTATTACAATATGATATAAATTATCTGCATTTCCAAAAGGTTTTAAAGCCTTAACAAGATTAGCATCATTTACATTATCAAATATGATTAAAGTAACTTCTTTAAAAATTGTCTCCCCAGCTAAATACGACAACTTAGAAATTATTTTATCTGAAATCTTCTCTCTTTTAAAAATATCAACCAATTCTTTATTATTTTCCGTATTAAAATAAACAACGTTTTTGTAGTTCTTATTTCCAAAATCTATTACTGAATATGTTTTACCAACTTGCTTTGAACCATATAACAATAATGGTTTTTGAGGATTTTTCTTCCACTTTAGAAGTTCTGAATAAATTTTTCGTTCCATATATCGTAGCCTCCCTACATTTATTATACTTTAAGTATATATCTAAACTAATAGAAAGTCAATTATATTGTTTATAATTATTAAAAACTATTTATCTTTTCTATAATAAGTTCAATATTTCAAAATTTATCGGAATGAATTATCAAAATATATCGGCATAAAACTTCAAAATCTATCGGAATAGAATGAAAAAAACGTACTTGAAACCTTAAATTTCAAATACGCTTTTTATTTATAATCTTATATCTTTAATTATTTAGTTAAAACATTTGAATTAATTGTAAACAAACCGGCTGATATAGTACTATTTGTATATAACTCATCATTATACACAACACTTTCTCTACCAAGGAATGTACAGAAATTCCATGCTAAACTTTCAAGAACATCTTTTACATCGTCAGATAATTCTGAATAAGAACTAGCAAATCTTTCTCCTTCCATTTCAATAGATAAAGGTTCGTCATTTATAATGTATTTAATTACATCACCAACAGCTATTTTATTAATTCTCATAGCTTCTTCAAAGTTACCTACTACATAACATTGATATATCATATCTTTTAAATAATCTGAGAAATGTTTTATATATTTTTGTTCAAACATTGAACAATTTGCAAAATATCTTTCAAAGTTTATGATAAATCCTGTTTTGTTTATTTCATAATTAGTAGGGTCTAGAATGTAATTTGATAAATCATATATAATATCATTATTGATATAAATCATATTAACAACATCACTATAAGCTGCATCATTAATACTATGAGGTATTAAACTGCCATTTTCATATGAATATGCAACTGTATCTATACTATCAGAAGCCTCTTCATAATGTAATGGTTCAATAGTTGGTTCTAAAGTTGGCTCTATTGTTGGTTCAATTGTTGGAGCAGTTGTTACTACTGGTTTTACTGTTTCTTCTTCATAAGTTTTATTAACTAGAGCTTTAGTAGGAACTTCAGTTACAATTTCTTTTGTACTTTTACTATTTGTATTGATATTTTTGTTTGATTTAACATAACCAATACCACCAATTAAAACTAATGAAGCCATACCTAAAGCAATTATTTTTTTCTTATTAAATCTTAATTTATCTCTTATTAGCATTGAATTTGTACTTTGTTTATAATCAATAAGACCTAAATTATAGTTTTTATAATCACTAACATTTTTAGAATAAAATTCAAGCATTCTCTCTACTTCATAATTATATTTATTAGTAGAACTACCTTTTAATCTTATATTTTCATTCATTGACCTTAAAACATTAGATTTATCTTCACCTAAACGGTCTATGAAATAACCTACTTCATGGTAACTATCTCTTATTACAGTTATTCTAGTAGCTATTTTCTCGTCATTTACTATTTTGAATTCTACTTCTTCGTCTTTAACTTTAGCAAAGTAAGCAAATATTTCTTCAACTACCTTATAAAACTCTTTTTCTTCAAGATTTTCATAAGCAGTCTCTAATTTTTGATTTAACTCATCTTCTGCCTTTTGAGTAATGTACTCACTATAATTGCTAATAAAATATTTCACAACATGATATATTGAATCTTTGTTATCCTCTTTGTTGTCAACTGGATATACTCCATATTGGTCAACCTCAATATATCCTGGCATTATAAAATGCCCTTCATTATCATAATAATAATTAATTAAAATTGATCTCATAACCAATCCCCTTCCTTAATCGCTACATATTATACAATATTTTAAAGAAAAAGTCAAGAAAATTCTGAAGTAGAGCTAGGTATTTAAAAAAATACAAAAAAATAAGAATTTAAAAATGTAAATAATTCTTACTTTTTAATCCTTATTTTAATTTAAAAATCACAGTTACCTGGAGTTCTTGGATATGGTATAACATCCCTAATATTCTCAACTCCAGTTAAATAAATCAATAAACGCTCAAAGCCAAGACCAAAGCCAGAATGATAACAACCACCAAATTTTCTTAAGTTCAAATACCATTCCATACTAGCTGGGTCCATGTTTAATTCTTTCATACGTTTAATTAATTTATCATAATCAGCTTCCCTTTCAGAACCTCCAATTAACTCACCAGCTCCCGGAACCTCTAAATCAACAGCTGCAACAGTTTCATTATCCGGATTTAATTTCATATAAAAAGCTTTAATATCTTTAGGCCAATCCGTTATAAAGACCGGTCCATCAAAATATTCTGTTATATATTTTTCATGTTCTCTTGCTATATCTTCCCCATATTCAGGTTCAAATTCCCATTTAACTTTAGCTTCTTTTAAAATTTTTATAACATCATGATGACTAATTCTTGTAAATTTACTATTTATTAATTTAGTTAATTTTTCAATTAAGCCTTTTTCAACATATTTAGAGAAAAATTCCATCTCATCTTTAGCATGTTCTAATACATATTTTACAATATATTTTAACATATCTTCTTCAATATCCATAACTCCGTTTAAATCACAAAAAGCGATTTCAGGTTCAATCATCCAAAATTCACTAGCATGAGTCTTAGTATTAGAATTCTCAGCTCTAAAAGTTGGACCAAATGTATATACTTTCTTATAAGCCATAGCAAACGTTTCAGCCTCTAATTGTCCAGATACAGTTAAAGCTGTTGTTTTTCCAAAGAAATCTTTACTATAATCAACGTTTCCACTCTTAGCAACTCTATCTAAATCAAGAGTTGTTACTTGAAACATTTGTCCAGCCCCTTCACAGTCACTGGCTGTAATTAAAGGTGCATGAAAATAAACATAGCCTCTTTCTTGAAAATAAGTATGAATAGCCATAGCTGCTATACTTCTTACCCGAAATACAGCATTAAATAAATTAGTTCTTGGACGAAGATAAGCTTGTTCTCTTAAAAACTCTCTAGTATGTCTTTTAGGTTGAATTGGATACTCATCAGGACAGTCTCCTAAAAGCTTAATATTTAAAACTTTTACCTCAAATTCTTGTAAAGAACCTTCTGATTTAATAACCATACCACGAACTTCAAGACTAGAACCAACTTTAATTTTAGCAATACTTTCAAAATCTTTTAAACTATTATCATATACTAATTGAATATTTTTAAAAGCTGTACCATCTGAAAAATCAATAAAACCAAATTCCTTTTGACGTCTATGATTTCTAACCCAACCTTGTAATACTACTTCCTTATCAATATACTTACTAACATCTTTATAGATGTCTCTTACATCTACTATCATATTCTCCTCCTTAAAAATAAAAAGCACTGACTAAAGAGGCTCATAAGCGGTACCACTCTTCTTATCAATGCTTGACATCTCTTTTTGATAACGGCAAATTAACCGATATTTTCTACTAATTTCAAAAATATACTCCGTGGTGTTATTCTTATATCCTTCCTACTAATTTCCACCAACCATTAGTTCTCTTTATGTAACTAGATATAATACTTCTCCACATCAACATTTTAAATGTTAAATTTATTATAGTTTTTTTAATTTTATAAGTCAAGATTTTATTAACAAATTTGTGGAAAAAAATTATTTATCCATGTCCTTATAAGTAACGGAAACTAAATACAACCCTTCAGGATGTGCTGTCCTAAAACCAGCACTTCTATTTTTATTTTCTAAAATCTTTAATACGTCCACAGGCCTCTTTTTACCTAAACCAACTTGAATTAATAACCCAACCATATTTCTTATTTGATACTTTATAAAACCATTTCCCCGAAACGAAAAAGTTACAATATTGCTATTTTCAGTTATATTAATTTCATATATTTCTCTAACATAAGAATTTCTTTTATCTTTATTAGGTGTAAAAGCTTTAAAATCATGAACTCCAAGAAAATATTTACTAGCTTTCTTCATTAAAGAAACATCTAATTTCTTATTAAATTGATAAACATAATTTCTTTCTATGGGATTATATTCTCCCATATTTAATTTATATTCATATACCTTTTCTAAAACCATATATCTAGCATGAAAATCATTAGGTACTACTCTTGTATCTATAACATGAATATCACTTGGAAGTAGACTATTCATAGCTCTTTTTAATTTAAGAGGTGTAATTGAAACTGCAATATCCACATGGGCTGTTTGACCTTTAGCATGTACCATAGCATCTGTTCTTCCACTTACAACTAACTTAGGTTCTACTTTATTATTAATATAAGTAAGAGCCTTTAACATCTCACCTTGAACAGTTCTTAATTTAGGCTGAACTTCTAATCCCCTAAAATTTGTTCCATCATATGAAAAAGTAATCAAAAAACGCATATACTACCTCACTAAAATAACTAATAGTAAGATTATAACATGAATTAAAAGAAATACAATATTAAATTTATCAAAAATATTTTTCTTAACTAAAGCTCTATTTTTATAAAATCTTAAATATTCTAACTTAATATACTCTTCCATCTCTTCCTTAGTCTTAGAAGCCAAATTAGCTTTAATTAACTTATAATAGTCACTTGTAGCATCTATATTATGTTCTTTAATATAAGAATTTATATAATTACTTCTTTTTTCTTTATAATAATTAATTTTACTTTTTCTAAGTTCATTAAAACTTCTACCACTCTTTTTCTTTCTCTTTAAATGTTTTATTTTCTTATTACTAATTTCACATATAATAATCCAAAAATAAGTAACTAAAAATAAAACCTTAATTAATATTCTTATATACTTTAATATATTAAAATTAAAAAATGATAAATCTATAAATGTAAGTAGAAAATAGCCTAAAGTTATTATAAAAGATATATCCATTATTAATTTTAAATACTTATTCTTTTTAGTATGATTATAAAGTTCATAAAGTAAAACTATAATAACTAAAAACCAATACTTATTATTTAAAAAATAAATGCTAAAAGTAAACATTATTAAAGAAATAATTAATAAACTATTGTTTAAATTACTTAAATTAATATTATTTCTAATCGTCTTTAGTCTTAGAAGCAACTTTATACACCCCCTTAATTAAATCATTAACATCTAAATAATTATCTATTTTTTTATTATATTCAAGTGCTATCTTACTAAATAAAACTAAATCTGGTAGAGCTATTTGATTTTTTTCTAAAACATTATAATCTTTAAATATTAACTTAGTTCTATCATTAACTAATACTTGTCCATCTTTTAATATAATTAAATTATCAGTAAGTTCATATAAAACATTTATTTCATTACTTAATATAATAATTGTTTTTTTATATTTTTTTCTTAAATCAAGTAAAATCTTTTTAATGTTAAATTTTTTATTTTTATTAAGATATAAAAAAGGTTCTGTAATTATTAATATATCTGGATTAGTTATTAAATTTAAAGCTATTTCTAAAAGTCTTTTATCAGATTTAGATAAAGTATTTATATCTCTTTTTAAATAACTATTATCTAGTCCTACCATTTTTAAAACCGAAATAACTTTATCTATATAATCTTTATCACTTGAAGTAATACTCTTTTTCATAAGATAAAACTCATCACTTACCTTACTTGTTAAAAAAGTATCATTATCTAATTCTTTAATATAAGAAACTCGCTTTATTCTTTTAGAATTTTCTAGATTACTTTTACCCTTCCCTTTTCCTTTTCCTTTTAATTCTTGATTGTCAATTAAAACCCTACCTTGATAGTCAACACTTCCCATGATTATATTAGGAATAACTTCGTAATCGTCATGATATATACCAGTTATTTTATTATCACTTATATACATATTTATATTCTTTAAAATATCTATATGCTCTTTCTTATAAGATACATTTAAAAATTTTATTTCCATAAAGCACCTTCTAATTCATTTATATCAAAATAAATTTTAGATATTAAACCATAAAACTTTAATTTAATTGATATATCAACAACAATTGGAATTTCTATACCTATTTTTCTTAAAAAAGTATCATTATTTAATATATCTAATAAACTACCTTCTTTTTTTATTTTAAAATTGTTAAGAACATATACTTTAGAACTTTTGTAAGTTGTATCAAGTTTACTAGTTATATTTAAAACTGTTAACCCACCATTTACTAATTCTTGAAGTTTTAAAAGCATAAACTCTTCTGCATCTTTTGTTAGGCCATAAAAAGCATCATCTAATATTAAAATATCCGGATTATGAATTAACCCCATAATTATCAATAATTTTTTCTTTTCGGATAAGGTTAAATCACTTGTATTTTTATTTAATAAATCTTCTATTTCAAAAAATTTACACACTTCAGTTATTCTCTTGTTAATCTTATGTTCAGGTAGTCCTAAATTTTCTAAAGGATAAGATAGTTCGTCTTTAACTTTTTTACATAAAAAATCTTGATTAAAATTATTTGTTACTACTCCAATTTTAGATAAATATTCTAAAACATTCTTAGAATTTAAACTTAAATCATTTAAAGAACAGACATCATTTGTTGGAATAATTGCTGAAATAATATTAGTAAGTAAAGACTTGCCACTTTTGTTTGTTCCTAAAATACTTACAAATTTAGACTTTTCTATATGCAAATTAAAATCTTTAAAATAAGTTTTATTATCTTTTTCATAAGTTAAATTTTTAATACTAAAAAACGATGACATAACCTCACCTCAATTTTATTATATAAAAAAATTTTAAAAAAAAGTAGACTAATTGACATTAATCTACATAACTTAATAAAGTATTCTTAATTGTATCATAGCTTGTATAAGAATCAACTACAATTCCATTTTTAACTTTTACTAAACTAGGCACTTGAAATTTTAATTCTTTAACACTATTACTAATTGTTAATTTATCACTCTTGCAAGTATTATTTCTACTATTAGATAAATCTACTTTATAAAGAGGGAGTTTACTACTAGCATTATTATATCTTTCTAAAATACTATCATATAACATAACGGTATCATCACTTATGTCATAAGCTAAAACAAAATATTCTTTCTCGCTTCTATTTAAAACTTGTCCACATAAAATCTTAGTTGTTTGAATTTCAGCTGTATAAGTTGTATTATTTTTTCTTGTAAAAATATTCCATTCTCCTGTTTTAATCTTTGTAAATGCAAACATTAAAAAGAAAAAAGCTAAAACAGAAACCGTAATTATTATAACACTACGAATATTTTTTTCTTTGTCTCCTAATTGTAAATCTTTTAATTCTTTCTTTTCTTTAGCTAATTGCTTTTGATATTCTTTCTTTTTCATAATTCACCTCTTGTATTAAACACGAATTCATTTCTAATTTTACATTAATCTTGCTTTATTTACAAGTAATTATACATAAATTTTCTAAAAAGCAAAATATATTTTAATAATTTATTCAAAATTAACTTTATTTTTCAATAATTTATTCTTAGCTTTAGCTACAAAATTAATGACTTTTCGCTTATCAACTCCTAGAAAGGTTGATATTTCACTTATTTTAAATCCCAAATTACGCATTTCATAAGCAACTGACATATTAATTGGTAAAGTATTTAAAAATTCTTGATACTTTCGTTCATTATTTTCAATTAATACATATTCTAAAGGAGCAATTGTACTTTTATCAGGAATCATATCTAAAAGCCTATTTCTAGTTCCTGGTAGGATTAAATCATATGAAATTGCTTTATTTAAAAGAACTTTTTTATTAGTTGAATTATTTCTAATTTCTGATTTTAATTTATTTTCAACACACTTATATAAATAAGTAAAAAAATTCGTTTTACTATTTTCATTATAAGTTCTAATAGCTAATATTACTCCTATATTCGCAACTTGCATTAAATCTTCCATTTCATAACCAAATTCTTCGGCATTTTCTAAGTATTTACTACAAATACTTTTAAGAAAAGGTTTATATTTATCAATTAAATACTCATAATAATCGTCTGTATCATTTAACATATATAAAATCTCGTAATCACCTAGTTGATTATTCATACTCTTACTTCCTATTCATTTCATAAATAATAATTCCAGCTGCCACTGATGCATTTAAACTATTTATTTTCCCATACATCGGAATTGAAACCACAAAATCACAAGCCTCTTTGACAAGTCTTCCCATACCAAAGCCTTCACTTCCAATTACTAAAGCTGACTTTGCAGGATAATCAATTTCTCTAAAATCAACTCCTGACATATCACTTCCAATAATCCAAAAACCTTTTTTCTTAAGTTCTTTTATTGTTTGATGCAAATTAGTAACAAGAGCTATTTTTACATTATATAAAGCCCCAACACTTGTTTTCATTACAGTTTCATTAACGGATACACTTCTATTTTTAGGTATTATAATCCCTGAAATACTAGCAGCTTCAGCTGTTCTTATAATAGCTCCTAAATTATGAGGGTCTTCTAAATGGTCTAGTATTAATATATGACATTTATCTTCTTTAATAATATCTTCTAAATCTGTATATTCATAATCTTTAACTTCAAGAATTATACCTTGATGGTTATTCTTAATTATTTTATCTAATTCATACTTTTCTTTTCTTATAACTTTAAGATTATTTTGAGTTATTAATTTCAATATATTTTCTTCATTAAAGTTTTTACTTGCAATAACTCTTTCTATTTTATTTTTTAATTTTTCATTTTTTAAAATTTCTATAACATTATTACGACCACTAACTAACATTTTTTAAACTATTAAGAAAAATTTTATTAATTATTTCTTCTAACCTTTCTATATTTTTATTAAGTTTTAAATACCCGAACAACGCTTCAAGCGAAGTTGCATCATGATATTCTATAATACTACAATTTTTAGGATGGGAATTAACTTTAGTATTCCTTCCTCTTTTAATTATCTCTATTTCTTCTTCACTGAAAAAACCTTCATTTAATAACTCTTTTAAAATTCTAGCTTGACTTCTAGCACTTACAAATTCTAAAGACTTTTCTTGTAAATCTTTAACATGCGAAATTCCTAAATTAATTAAATGTTCTCTCACATATTCTTCATAGACACTATCACCAAGATAAGCAAGCGTTAAATTATTAATCTCTAAAACGTTCATACTAATTATCTCTATTAGAAGCAATTAATATAAGTCTTAAAATCTGTAAAATAGTTGAAACCACAGAAGCTACATAAGTCATAGCAGCTGCTGTTAACATTTTCTTACTACCATCTTGTTCTTTTTTCTCTATTAAAGCTTCTTTTTCTAAATAGGAAAGAGCTCTTTTAGAAGCATTAAATTCAACTGGTAAAGTTATTAATTGAAAAACTAAAATAGCCATTTCTAAAAATATTCCTATCCAAAATAATTCAATAAAACTAAATATTAACCCAATTACAATAGCAAAATAACCAAGAGTTGTAGAAATATTAACAAGTGGTAGTATAACAGAACGAAGTTTTAAAAAGAAATAACCTTCCTTATCTTGAACAGCATGACCACATTCATGAGCAGCAACAGCTAAAGAGGCAATTGAAGTTCCATGAAACACCTCAGTTGACAAACGAACTACCTTTCTAGTTGGGTCATAATGGTCAGTTAATTCTCCTTTAGTTTCAACAATATCTATATTTTTTAAATCATTACTATCTAGTATTTTTCTGGCCACTGAAAAACCATCTAAACCACTTTTAGAGTTAATTTTCTTATACTTTTTATATGAAGAACTTACAAATATTTGAGCAATTAATGTTATTAAAAATCCTATTACAACTAATATATATGTAGGGTCTAACCCATAATAACCATAATACATATTAAATTCCTCCCTTTATATTTTTTCTATTTTATAACCTTCTCTAGTATCTAATATTTTATAACCTAATTTTTCTATATTTAAACGAACTTTGTCGGCTTCTTGATAATTTTTTTCTTGTTTATACTTTAAACGAATGTCTGCTAGTTCTAAAACTTCCTTTGGTATTTCTTCTTTCTCATTTGAAGTAATTAAATCTAATGATAGAACTTTATCAAAATCACTTATTAATTTTAATTTAGTATAATCATTGGTAGTACTTTTTAAAACATCATATAAAACCGTTAAAGCAAGAGACGTGTTCAAATCATTTTCTAAAGCCTTTTTAAACTCATTTTGAAATTCATTATAAGCTTCCTTATCTAAATTATCTTCTTTTTTGTCTAAAGAATTTATTTTATTTTTTAATTTTAAGTAAGTATTTTCAGCTTGGTCTAATAGAGAAAACGAAAATTCAAGTGGCTTTCTATAATGACTTCCTAAAACAAAATATCTATAACTCAAAGGATTATAACCTTTTTCTTTTAATAAAGATACTGTTAAAAAATCACCTTTACTCTTACTCATTTTTCCGTTTTGCGTATTTAGATGCTCAACATGAAACCAATAATTACACCATTTATGACCAAGATATGACTCACTTTGAGCAATTTCATTAGTATGATGAGGGAAAATATTATCAACTCCTCCACAATGAATATCCAAATACTCTCCTAAATATTTCATAGAAATACCAGAACATTCAATATGCCAACCCGGATAACCTACTCCCCAAGGTGAATCCCATTTTAATTCCTGACTATCAAATTTTGATTTCGTAAACCATAATACAAAATCAGTTTTATTCTTCTTCTCTTTATCTTCTATAACATCATCCCGAACTCCAACCATTAATTCGTCTTCTTTATGATTAGTCAAGACATAGTAATCTTTAAGTTTAGAAGTATCAAAATAAACATTTCCTCCCTTAAAATAAGCATAACCGGTATCTATTAACTTTGTAATAATTTTTATATATTCGTCTATTAAACTCGTTGCTGGTATTACAGTCTCTGGCTTCTTGATATTTAAAGCACGAAAGTCTTCAAAAAACGCCTCAGTATAAAATTTAGCAATATCTAAAACACTTTTATGTTCACGCTTAGCACCACTTACCATTTTATCTTCACCTGTATCAGCATCACTTGTTAAATGTCCAACATCAGTTATATTCATTACTCTTTCAACTTTATATCCTAAATAATTTAAAGTCTTTTCAAGAATATCCTCTTCTATATAACTTCTTAAGTTTCCAATATGTGCATAATGATAAACGGTAGGTCCACATGTATACATTTTAACTGTTTTACCATCATTTGGAGTAAACTCTTCTATCTGTCTTGTTAAAGTATTATAAAATCTCATAAAACCTCCTTTAACTTATAGTCATATTATATACTTTTTACTATAAAATGACAAGGTTTTCCTAATGTTTTCATAATAAATTCATAATAAATACATAATTATTTTTTTAATATTCGTTCTAATTTTATATTAAGATAAAAAGTTTTAATAATTATACTTTATTTTATGTTATAATGTTTATATATTAATAAGAGGTACTATATGAGTTATAAATTTAAACAATTAATTCATAATATAAAAGATTTCTTTAAATATATGGATAAAAAATATTTAGTCATATTTGGTATTATAATTGTTGGAATAATCTCTACAATTTTAATTATCTCTTTTAAAAATACTCCTAAAAGGCCTAATGATACTTCTATAAATGAGGTCTATAACTTAGTTTTATTCGGACCTGATGAAGTTTCTATTTATAAAGGTGATACGTATAAAGAAATTGGTTATTATGCTACTCTTAACAATAAATTAATTACTGATAATGTTAAAGTTTCAAATCAAATTAATTCTAATAAATTAGGTGAATATGTCATTACTTACTCTATTTCTAATCTTGTTAAAACAAGAATTGTTAAGGTTATAGAAAAAAATGATGTAGGAGTTTCTAATGTTAAGTTAGAAATAATTGGAAATGTTGAGGTTGACCTTACAGTTGGAGATACTTACCATGATGCTGGTTGTCAAGCCTTTGATAAAGATATGAATAATATATCTAATAAAATTCAAGTTGATAATCCTGTAAATACTAATAAAACTGGAGTTTACTATATTACTTATTCTATAACTTTAGATAATGAAACTAAAACTGCTAAAAGATTAGTAATTGTCCACCCTAAAGCTAATACTTCAAATAATAACTCAAACAACAATTCTAATAATCAAGATACTAATTATAATTCAAATAATGGAAATTATGGAAACACAAGTGAAACCTCCGGAGTAAAGGTTGATACTTTAAATATTAAAACCAACTACTCTACTTCTTATACTAAAAATAATATTAAAATTAATATAACAGCAAGTGGGGATAATTTATCTTATATTAAACTACCTGATGGTAAAAAAGTTTATACTAAAAATACAACTTATGAAGCAACTACTAATGGAACTTATTACTTTTATGCTTATGATACTAATAACAACTATAATGTAACAATAGCTAGAATTACAACAATTGATAAAACTGCTCCTACTATAACTTGTAAAGCTAATTTTGTTAACTCAACTACAACTATAACTGTTGATGCTAAAGACAATTCTGGTATTAGTTACTATAACTATGCTTCTAAATATAAAAGTGCTATTCCAAATATTGTAATTAATGAAATATTAGATAAAGATTATATTGTTGTTACAGCATATGATATGGCAGGTAACTTTAAAAGTGCTAAATGTACTACTCCTAAAAGCAGTGGTAATTTAGAAATTCATTTTATAGCTGGAGTTTCCGATGATGATGCTATTTTAATTAGAAATAATGATACAACAATTATGATTGATGGTGGTCGTTGGGATGCTAGAAGTAAAGTCGTTTCATATTTGCAAAAAGCCGGAGTTACAACAATAGATGCCTTAATTGGTTCCCATGTTCATTGGAATCATGTTCAATCTCAAGCTGCTATCCTTGATAATTTTAATGTTAAAAAAGCTTATTATTCAACAGACCCAAGAAACTGTGTATCTAAAAAAGAATGTGAAAGTAATGATGTAAAATATATAAAAGATAAATTAAATTCTAAAGGAACAGATGTCGTTATTTTAAAAAATTCTAGCTTTTTAGAATTTGGCGATATAAAATTATACTTTATTGGACCTAATCGGAAATTAACAACTTGGCAAAATGCTAATTCTTTAGTCTTTATCTTAAAGTATATAAATAATTCCTTTATGTTTACAGGCGATACACCTGATAGTTATATGAATGCTAATACTTTTACTAATAATATGAAATATTTTAATATTAATAATATAGATATAGATGTTTTAAAATGGCCACATCATGGTTATGAAGATTTAACTGATAGTTTCTTCAAAGCTACTACTCCTAAATATGCTATTATTCCTAATTGTTGTTATTGTTCTTCTAAATATCCAAGTAGTAATAATAAAAGTTTAATGAAAAAATACGGAACAACTTATTACCAAGTATGTGACTCTAAAAATATTGTTTTGATTTCAAATGGCAATGACATAGAAATAAAAACTAATCAACAACCTGAAAATTATAAAAGATAAGAAAAAAAAGCATAAACTAGTTCTTTCTAATTTATGTTTTTTTAATTCAATTTAAAAGATTTTCTTATGCACTTTTTTTATTATTAGCAATTATTTCTTTTATTTCGTCTTTACTTAATCCACTGGCTGAACTTATTATATCTATACTTACATTGTTATTGTAAAAATTAATTACCATTTCTCTCTCTTTTTGAATAAGACCTTGTTCTATACCTTGTTCAATTCCTTCTTGAACTCCATCATTGAAGCTTTTTTCTTCAGCTTTCTTTTTCTCTTGAATTATGGCTAGTTTCTCTAAATACTCACTCATCTCTTCATCCATATAATCTTTTCTAAAGGCTTCATTTTGAGATAATTCAGCAAG
>CANQEQ010000008.1 GCA_947595345.1 uncultured Bacilli bacterium
TGTTTTTAATCTCTTTTTTTATACCTTAGTAGTTTAAAAAGACTTAATTAAAATCTGCGCGCACGCCAGGAGTAGTGTTTCCAACCCAATTGTTGCTCTCCTCACCAGCCGAGTTAACATCAAACTCATTAGCCGTAGTGTTCCACGAATTGAATTCCCAAGGCGACATCAAGCAATAGATTAACCCTAATTAAAGAATATTAAAAAAATATAGAAAAATCAAGTAAGAACTATATAAATTTTTGTATAGAATTAAAATACAAAATAAGAAAAATTGACACATGAACAAAACATAATAAAATTTTTATGTTTTTTTGTTAACAAAATGGCCTTTGATTTTTATTTTATAATTAGGTTGAAAAATGTCTAAATAAATGATATGATTAATTTGTTAAGATAATAAAGAGGTAGTATAATGGAAAACGAAAATCAAAACGAATTTGAATTTGTAGAAAAAAATACAAAAAAGACAGTAATTATTATAATATCTATAATTTTAGTTATTCTTTTAGTAGGAGGTTTAGGTTTTTATTTATTCTTTTTAAAACAAACTCCTGATAATTATTTAGATTATATTAAAGAAGAATTAACAACTTATGTAAGTAAAACTTGTGATAAATTAGAAGATTTATCAGTTGAAGACAATAAAGTAATAAATCAAGATGGAGTATTCACCATAAAAACTGACAGTGAGGATTTAAAGCTTTTAAATAATTATAAAGTAGAATTTAATTCTAAATATCAAATATCTACTAATAAAATGATTACAAACTTAAAATTACTTGAGAAAGATAAAAAGTTTTTAGAGAGTTCTCTTTATTCTGAAGCTCAAACTTTCTATATAAAATTAACGGATTTATATGATAAGTTTATTAAAGTAGAACCTAAAGTTGAAAATAATAAGAAAATTAATTTGAAAAAAATTGATAAAAATATTAATACTTTAATTGAAGCTTATTTAGATGCCTTGAAAGAAGCTAAGACAAGTGGTAAAAATGTAGGATTTACGAAAATTAAATATACTTATGAAATAACAAGTTCTAATCAAGAAAAAGTTATTAATAAATTTAAAGAAGTATATGATAATAATAAAGATTTACAAGAGTTAGTAGAAATAGAAGATTTTAAGTCTTTATTTGAAATAGCTAAAATAGAAATTACTATTAATCGTTTCAATAAACAAATATATAGTTTAGCTGAAATAGGTGAAGGTTATAAACTCAAAATAGAAAAAGATTTAGATTTAGATAAATACAATATAATTGAAAATGGCGAAAAAATAGGAACTTTAAAAATAATTGATAATGAAATTACAATAGAATATATAAATAAAGAAAAGATAGATTATTCCCTTACTTTTAAAAATTTAACTGATGGTATAGAGTTTGATTTCAATGACGAGAAAAATCTATTAGAATTATCAATTAGAGACATTTCAGATACTGAGGATAGATTATCTCTTAAATATAAAAATGAAGAAGATAAAGTAGACTTGGATATAGATGGAAGTATCAAAGAAGTTGCAGATAAGAAAGAATGTTCAATTCTTACAACTATCAATGTTTCAGAAGAGAAAATACAAGTAGATTATAAAGGAGCTCTTAAATTAACAACTGAGGAAATTGAATTACCTGATTTTACTAATTCCGTTGATGTTAAAGATTTACAAGAAAAAGATTATAATTCAATTTTAGAAAAATTAGCTGGCAAATTATTAACAAGTAATTTATTAAGTTCCATAATGGGACTTGATAGCAAGATTTAAAAATTAGCAAGCCATAAGGTTTGCTTTTTAGTTGGAGGGTAAAAATGAAAATAAATGAAGAAATAATTAAAACTTTAAGTGAAGATTTAAAGATAACTAAAAAACAAGTAGAAGCTGTTTTAAAATTATTAAGTGAAGGAAATACTATTCCTTTTATAGCTAGATATAGAAAAGAAGTAACCGGAGCTTTAACAGAAGATGTAATAAGAAATATAGAAACAACTTATAAGTATGAAGAAAACTTATATAATAGAAAAATGGACGTTATTAGATTAATTGAAGAAAAAGATTTAATGACACCAGAACTTCATGACCAAATATTAAAATGCCGTAAGTTAGTTGAAGTTGAAGATTTATATTTGCCATATAAAGAAAAAAAGAAAACTAAAGCTAGTGAAGCTATAAAAAATGGTTTAGAGCCTTTAGCTAAATTAATCATGGAATTTAAAAATATTGTTCTAGAGAAAGAAGCCCTTAAATATATAAATGAAAATGTTAAAACATGTGCTGATGCTATTCAAGGAGCAAGTTATATTATAGCTGAGAATATAAGTGATAATGCTAAATTTAGAAAATATATAAGAACTTATATTTTTAAAAATGGTGTTTTAAGGACTAAAGTTAAGAAAAATAATCCTGATACAAATAAAGTTTATGAAATGTATTATGATTATTCAGAATTAGTTAAAAGTATAAAACCTCATAGAGTTTTAGCAATTAATAGAGCTGAAAGCGAAAAAGTAATTACAGTTAGCTTTGATTTTAATAAAGAAGAAATAATTAGTTATTTAGAAAGTAAGATAATAAAAAATACTGAAGTAGAGAGTAGTAAAGTTGTAAAAAATGCTATCAAAGATAGTTTAGATAGATTAATACTACCAAGTATAGAAAGAGAAATAAGAGCAAGTATAACAGCTCAAGCTAATGAAAGAGCAATTTTAAATTTTAGTAAGAATTTAGAAAATCTTTTGATGACACCACCTATTAAAGATAAGACAGTTTTAGCTCTTGACCCTGGGTATAGAACCGGGACTAAAGTTGCTGTTGTAAATAGTCTTGGAAGTTTATTAGAAGTTTCAGTTATATATCCGGCTCTACCTCATAATAAAGTTTTAGAAAGTGAAGAAATAATAAAAAAATTAATTACAAAATACAATGTTAATTTAATTGCAATTGGTAATGGAACTGCTAGTAGAGAAAATGAAGAATTTGTTGCTAATTTTTTAAAAAAAGAAAAATTAAATATTCAATATATAATTGTAAATGAAGCTGGGGCTAGTGTTTATTCAGCTAGTAAATTAGGAGCTTTAGAGTTCCCGGATTTGCCAGTTGAAAAAAGAAGTGCTATAAGTTTAGCTAGACGTATTCAAGATAGTTTATCCGAACTTGTTAAAATAGAGCCTAAAAGTATTGGAGTAGGTTTATATCAACACGATGTTCCGGTTAAAGAATTATCTTCCTCACTTGACTTTACTGTTTCTAAAGTAGTTAATCAAGTTGGAGTTAATATCAACAACGCATCTCCTGCCATTTTAAATTATGTATCAGGTTTAAAAAAGAATGTAATAAACAATATAATTTCTTATAAAGAAAAAGTTGGTAAAATTAAAAATAGAGAAGAGTTAAAACATATTAAAGGAATGACTGATAAAATATATGAACAATCTATTGGGTTCTTGAGAATTCAAGATGGTGATAATCCTTTAGATAAAACAGATATTCACCCGGAAAATTATCGGGAAGCTTTAAAAATTCTAGATTTAGTAGATGCAAAGGTATCAGATATAGGGACTAAAGAATTAACAACTAAATTAGAAAAATTAAAAGGTCAACCTGCTGATTTAGAACTTGATAAATATACTTATTTAGATATTCTTAAATCATTAGAAAAACCAAATAGAGACCCAAGAGATACTATGCCTATGCCAGTTTTAAGAAGTGATATTTTAACAATTGATAATTTAAAACTACATGATAAATTACAAGGAACAGTTCGGAATGTTGTTGATTTTGGAGCATTTGTTGATATAGGTCTTCATAATGATGGACTTATTCATATTTCTAAAATGAGTAAAGATTATATAAAACACCCTAGTGATATTTTAAGTGTTGGGGATATAATTGATGTTTATGTAATCGGAATTGACAAAGAAAAAAAGAAAGTAGCTCTTAGTTTATTTTTAGAATAAATTAATTATAAAATAAGTTAATTAATTCCTTAATTAAAAAGAAGATTTATTGCTTTTATATTCTTTTTTTGATATTATTAAACTGGTGATAACATGGAAATATATGAGTTAAAACGTTTTAAAGACAAGGGATATGAAGTTTTTAATCTAGAAACTTTAAAGGCAAGTATTTTAGAAAATAAAATTGAAAGTATTTCTCTTGATATTCCAAGTCATATTAGAAAAAGTGCGACTAAAGAATTTGTTATAATGGAAACTGATTATGAAAATCCTTTTACTTTAAACAGTGGTAATTTATATCTTAATTTAGATTATTATCATGAGAAAAAACAAGAAATAGATAGTATTTTAGAAGAATTTTTAAAAGATTATTCTAAGTCTTGTATTACTATTCATAATAAAGAGTTAATAAATGATAAAATAATTGCTCTTTTAGCTAGTAATTCTAATTTAAGAAAAGTTATTTTAACCCCTTATGCTAGTGAGCCTTATGTATTAACAGAAAGAGATTATCAAATATTTAAAAATTCAAGAGTAGAGGAAGTTGATACTAAAGCTGTATCTGAAAGTTTAAAAGATAACTTTAACCCTTTAATTTTATATAATTCTAAACGATTTATACTAGGTTATAATAGATTTCAAGATTTAATTAATAAAGAAGAAATAAGTTTAAATGATGACTTAAAACAAGAAGATTTAAGAAATTTAGTTTATCTTAACCCGAAAGCTACATTAAAATTAAATTGTAATGATTTTTCTAATATAGAAAAAATAATAGAAGCTCTTAAAAGTTTAAAGCTTGAAAATAAAGTTGTAATCAATGTTAAAGATAAAGAGAAATTTAATAAATTTATCTTTGAAAATAATTTAAGTTATTCTAATTTATATGTTTATTATGACTTTGATGAAGTAAATATAAATGATTATTTAAGACTTGAGAAAAAATTATATAGTATGATTTTAAAAGCTAAAGACTTATCATCTTTTGAAAGATATATTGTTGCTTATAATGTTGTTAAAAAGTATAAAAAATATAGAGAAAGTGAAGATAAGGAAGATTCTAGAAATTTATATAGAATATTAGAAAATGATTTTATTGTTTGTCGGGGATTTACAGTCTTTTTTCAAGATTTACTTAATAAATTAGGAATAGAAAGTGCCATTTTCTCAGTTATAGTTGATACCTCATATGACCTTGCTAATAAAGGTTTAGAAGCAATTGAAGGTGTAACTAAAGTAACAACTAGAGATTATCATTCAAGATGTTATGTTAGAATTAAAGACGAGAAATATGCTCTAGATGGTTTTTATATAACTGACCCAACTTGGGATAATATCTTAGATGGTGATTATTATAATCACTTAGCTTTAACAGAAGATGAGGTTACTTCTTCTTATAGATATAACTGGTTAACTAATTATAGTTATGAAGAGTTGTTAGCAGTTCATAGTATAGAAGAGTTTTATCAAAAAATTAATTTCTTTTTAGATAAGTTACAAGGTAAAGATAATGATTTATTGAATTTAAAAAATATTTTGCAAGGATTATTTGGTATGTATTTAGATAATTTAGCTCCGGAGTTTATGGAAAAATTAAAGCAAAAGTATGAATTTTTAAATTCTTATAGTTGGCCTTCTGACTTAAGTGATTTGTTGTATGATGTTGGAAACTTCATTGTAAATCATGTTAACAAGAAAATTCCTGGTTCTAAAATACTTGAGGCTATTACTACTTTATATAAAGATTTTTATGAAGAAGATGCTAGAAATATTTCTAATATAATTGCAACAATTAAAAAAGACAATGCACTTCGGGAAGATATTTTATTTCCAAAGCGAAGTAGGATTAAAGATAATGAAGAAATAGTAATCATGAATGCTGAAAATAAGTTTTTAGATAGAGAAAAAAGTAAAAAATAATTTTAATTTCTATATTTATAAGTTTCTTTATTGATATTTAAAATTATACCAATGATGGCCATATAAGAAATTAAACTAGAACCACCATAGCTAATGAAAGGTAGAGGAATACCGGTTATAGGAAGCAAACCTAAAGTCATACCTATATTTTGAATTTGACCATAGAAAAGCATTGTAAAGATACCTATTATAATAAATTTATTCGGGGTATCTATTTTTTTTAAAGAAAGTCTTAAAATAGAAGTATTAAAAATAAGAATTATAATTATTAAGAATAAAGCTCCTAGAAAACCAAAGTTAGAAGTATAAGTTGCAAATATAAAATCAGTTTGAGGTTCCGGAAAATAAACAGGATTTTGATTAAAACCAAAGCCTAACAAGCCACCTCCAGATATTCCCATTAAACTTTTTTCAAGTTGATAACCACTTGAAGTTTGCCAATTAAGAATTCTATCTAATCTATAAAAATAACTACTTGGTAAAATATTTAAAAGAAATTCTTTATTAAAGATATATAAAGCAATAAAAGAAAGAACAAGTAATAAAAGGATACTAATACTAATAATATACCATTTTTTATTTAAACCTAAAAAAATTAGCATAGATAAAAGAGTTAGAAAATAAATTATAACAACTCCGGTATCAGGTTCTAGAAAGGTTAAAATACTAGGTATTAAAGTAATTATAAAAAGTTTTAAAAGTAAAATAAACTCATCTTTTAAAGTATTCTTTTTAGAAAGATATTTAGAAATTGTCATGGACAAGGTAATAATTAAACTAATTTTCATTAATTCACTAGGTTGAAAACTAAAAGAAGAAATATAGAACCAACATTTACTACCATTTACAGGAACTCCATAGAAAAGTAAAAATAAAAGTAAAATATTAATGCCTATATAAATTAAGAAGTGATAACGCTTAATTAAATTAAAACCTTTTAGAGTAATAAAAATAGCAACGATACTTCCTATAATATAGAAGAATAATTGTTTTAAATATAAGTTTTGATAACTAATACTTAAATAATTTCTAGTCATATAAATAGATATTATACTAATTATACTAAATAAAATAATGGAAATAATAATACTTAAATTAATTCTTTGATTTTTCATATTATTAGTATGGATTTAATTAATAAATATATTCTTTTTACATATTATTTATTAGGAGTGATAAATTGAAAAACTTACCTAAAGTTTATAAAAATAAAAAACTTAATAAAATAGAAAATAATAGTCAAGTATTTGATAGCTTAAAAGTTCCTAAAGAAAATAAAGAAGTAAGAGAAACCAAAGTTACTAAACCTATAAAGAAATCTATAAGTGTTAAGAAAAAGATTAAAGAATTATTAGAACAGAATAATTATATATTTAATACCAAAGTAAAAATAACTTTAGAAAATAAAGAAAAAATCATTAACATAGCTGGAGTTGTTAATAATCATGTAATCACGATGGATAATGAAATAATTAAAATAGAAGACATTATTAATTTAGAAATTTTAGATTAAATAGTTATTTATAATATAACTATTTTTTTAATTTTAATAAATTATAATGATAGGAGGAAAAATGAATTATAATATGTTTTCAGAAATTGATTATTTTACTAATTTTAAAGGAAAAAACGAACAAGGTTTAATTGATAATAGTCCAATTGGGTTAAATAACTATAATGAAAATGTAAATAATAATAAATTAAAACTTTATAATCCTTATGAAGGTTATTTAAGAGGTAATTTATTTAAAAATTTATACAATGGTTATAAAAATTATCAACCTGCTAAGCTCTCTATTAAAAATGAACAAGAGGAAGCTTTATTAAATATTGGAGAAATATCTTTTGCAGCTCATGATTTAAGATTATATTTAGATAATTTTCCAAATGACAAAGAAGCTTTAGGATTATTTAATAAATATAATAAGATGGAAGCTGAATTAATTAAAAATTATGAAAGGAGATATGGTCCTATTTCTATTATGAGCAATGATATGAAATTAGTTCCTTTTAAATGGGAACAAGATATGTGGCCATGGGATAAATAAGATGTTTTTATATCAAAAAAGATTACAATATCCAATAAATATAAATATTAAAAGAAAAGATTTAAGAATGGCTAAAATGCTTATTAGTCAATATGGTGGTAGTCAAAGTGAATTAGCAGCAGCTATGCGTTATTTAAACCAAAGATATACAATGCCAGATAATAGAGGTAAGGCTTTATTATCAGATATTGGCTGTGAAGAACTTAGTCATTTAGAAATTATAGCTACAATGATTTATCAATTAATGAAAGGGGCAACGGTTGAAGAACTTAAAGCAGCTGGACTTGATGGTCATTATGCAGAACATAAAAAGGCTTTATATCCAACAGATGCTAATGGAGTTCCTTTTACAATTACTTATGTTTCAACTACTGGAGACCCTAAGGCTGATTTAATGGAAGATATGGCAGCTGAACAAAAAGCAAGGGCTGTATATGAAAATTTAATTGATTTAACGACTGACCCTGATGTTTTAGCACCTCTTCTTTGGTTAAGACAAAGAGAAGTAGTGCATTATAACCGTTTTAAAGAATTATTTGATATGTATGTTGAAGAAGGACTATAAAGAATTACTTATTAGTAGTTCTTTTTTTAGTTTTAAAACATAAATTTAAACGGTGATATTAATGCAAAAAGTAATTATTAATGCTGCACTTGGAGGAGATTTAAGTGGCATGATAAGTGATAATATTATAGAAAAAGATTATAATTTAGAAATATCTAGACTTATTTATGATAAATTAAAAAGTATGGGAGTAAATGCTTATTTAGTTAGAAATGCTGATATTGATTTATCTGAAGAAGAAAGATTGGAAATAATTGATGCTTTTTTAAGTAAAGACGATTTTGAAGTTATTCTTTTAACAAATAAACTTGGAAATAATGAAGAAGCTGGAGCTGAAATTATATATTCTCTTAGAAATTCTAATGAATTAGCTTTAATGCTCGCTCAAAGTATAGAAAATACAGGACAAGACGTTTTAAAATATTATCAATTAAGAGACCCGAATAATACAGCTTTAGATTATTATGATATTATTAAAAATACTGACCCTAATGTAGAAAGTATTATAGTAAGTTATGGAAGTCCTATGATTACAAAAGATAATGATTTTTTAATTTCTAATATGGAAATACTTGCTAATGGAATAGCTGATAGTATTTATTCTTATTTAACGAAAGCTAATGTTTATTTTGTAAAACCTGGAGATACTTTGTATTCAATTGCTAAGAAATTTAATGTTTCAGTAGAAGATTTAAAAAATGCTAATGGACTTAGTAGTAATAATTTAGATATAGGTATGGAATTAATTATTCCTAAAAAAGAAATAGAAAAGCCTTCCCCCGAAGAACCAGACACGCCTTTAGTTCCTGATGATTACATATTACATGCAATTGTAAAAGGCGATACCTTATATTCAATTGCTAAAAAGTATAATACAACCGTAGAGAAAATTAAAGAGTTTAATAATTTAGAAAGTAATAATTTACAAATAGGTGAGGTTTTAAAAATTCCAACGATTATAAATCTCAACAATTATATAATTTATAAAGTTAAAAAAGGTGATACCTTGTATTCAATTGCTAGAACTTACAACACCACAGTTTTAGAAATAAAAAACTTAAATAATCTTACAAGTGATAATTTAAGTATAGATATGAATTTAAAAATACCAAATCCTAGTGATAACACAAGACCAAATTATACCAATTATGTAGTAAAAAAAGGCGATACCTTGTATTCAATTGCTAGAACTTATAATACCACAGTTTTAGATATTATGGCTTTAAATAATTTGAATTCTAGTAGTTTACAAATAGGTGAGGTCTTAAAAATTCCTCTTAAGTAGTAAAGAGCTAAAAATTGCTTATTTAAGAAATATATGTTATAATGTTCTAGCAAGGAGAAATCTATGAAGTTATTATTAAACAATATGTTAAAAGGATTAGCAACTGCACTTTTAGTTATTCTACTTGGTGGATTTTTATACGTAAATGTAGTAAAAACTGAAGATGTAAATTTAAAACTTATTTCTTCTAGTTATGTTAATCAAATCAAAACATCAACAGAAAATAAAAATGAAAAAGAAACTGAAAATGCTACTAATGAAATAATAGATAATTCTTTAGAAGAAGAAAATTTAAAACTTGAAGTTAAAGAAGAAAATAAAACTTTAACTGAAAATTCAAGTACTAGTACATCTAGTAAAAAAGAAACTATAAAAGACGAAACAAAAGAAGTTTTTAAAGAAGAAAGTAAAGATGTAAAAGAAGTTGAAACTAAAAGCGAAACAACAGTAAAGGGTAAATATGAACCTAACTTAAGTGTTTTAAAAACGGTTGAGGTTATTAAAACTTATCGTGGAAAAATAACAGGATATGGACCTGATTGTGTTGGTTGTAGTGGTAAAACTGCCTATGGACATGATGCTAGAAATGGAAATATTTACTATCAAGATAAAACATTCGGTAGTATTAGAATTGTAGCAGGAGATGCATCTCTTAAATTTGGTACAATTGTTAGAATTAAAGGAATAGGAGACGACATAATAGCTGTTGTTTTAGATAGAGGAGGAGCTGTTGGCTTTGCTGCTTCTAAACATGCTTATTTTGATTTATTACATGAAAATGAACAAGCTGCCTTAAATTTTGGTCAAAAGACAGCTACCTTTGAAATTTTAAGAAATGGATTTTAAAAAAAATATGGTTTAACCATATTTTTTTAATACATTAAATTATTAGTTGCCTCATATGTCTCTGCTTCTAACCTTATAGTTTCCTCTAAATTCCTTTTAGCTTCATAAAGTTTTTCTTTTAATTCATAATTATCGTTTGCAACGGAATCGTTTAATAAGCTATCAATTTTATTTAATACGATTGTTTTTCCAAATTTACTAATAAACATTTCAAAGTTAGTAGAAAGAACATAATAATCACGCATCCAATTATTAGTTGTCATATATTCCCCCCTTAAGGCTTTAGATTATACTACAAAAGTTAAAAAAAGTCAATGTTTATAAGTATTTCAAACGATATTCTAAATATAGATTAAGTATTTTTTCATAATTAGTAGGACTTAAATAATTTTTTCCATTTGAAAATACTTTTAAATAATCTTCACTTAGTAATAGTTGATAATCATTTTTTAAAGTTTTATAAATAAAATCAAGTTCCTGGTTATTTAATTCTATATTGTTTTTTAAAGCAAATATTGTAATATCATTTAAAGTTAAATTTTTAATATAATTTTCTATTAATTTTAAATACATAATATCACCTTATAGAATTATATTCATAAAAAAAATAAAAAGACTAATAATATAAATGGTGATATAATGCGAATTAAAGTTAACATTTTAAATATTTTAATGTATATCTTTTTCTTTATTATTTTAACAAGACTTTATTATTTGCAAATTATAAAACATGATTATTACATAGAACTTTTAGAGAATAGTTTAAATAAAGAAATAGAAGGCGATACTATGCCAAGAGGTAGGATTTATGATAAAAATGGTAATTTATTAGTTGATAATACTTTAGTTAAAACAATTTATTATAAAAAAGAAAGTGGAATTACTACTAAAGAAGAAATAGAACTAGCTTATAAAATCAAAGACCATTTAGACCTTGATTATTCTAAATTAACAACTTCATATATGAAAGATTTTTATCTTTTAACAAATGAAAAAGAGATAGTAAAAAGATTAAGTAAAGAAGAAATTGATAGTTATCAAAGAAGAATAATTACGGATAGTAATTTTTATAAATTAAAAAAAGATAAGATTACTGTGGAAGACTTAGAAAAATATACCGAGGAAGATAAAAAAGCTATTTATCTTTATTTTTTAATGAATAATGGTTATTCCTATGATGAGAAGATTATAAAATTAGAGGCAACTGAAGAGGAGTTTGCTTATTTTTCAGAGAGTAATTCTAAACTTTTAGGGTTTGATACTAAATATACTTATTCTAGATTTTATCTTTATGGAGATACTTTAAAAAGTGTCTTTGGTAATGTTGGTAAAATAACAAGTGAAAATAAAGATTATTATTTGAATAAAGGTTATAGTTTAAATGATACAGTTGGTCTTAGTAATTTAGAATTTATATATGACGATTATTTAAAAGGTAGTAAGGAAATTTATAAGTTAGTTGATAATGAAAAAATTTTAGTTAAAGATGGAAAACGGGGTAATGATTTATATTTAACAATTGATATTAATTTACAAAAGTTAGTAGATAATGTTTTAGAGAGTGAATTAAAAAGAGCTAAAGGTAGTGTTAATACTAAGTATTTTGATAGAAGTTATGTAACAATTTCAAATCCTAATGATGGAAGTATTTTAGCTTTATCTGGAAAATTATTAGAAAAAGGAAAAGTAGTAGATTATAGTATAGGCAATTTAGTAGATACTATGACTTCTGGGAGTGTTGTAAAGGGAGCTAGTATTTTAGTTGGTTATCAAACAGGTAATGTTAAAATTGGAGAATTCATGGTAGATGAGTGTATAAAATTAAAGTCTACTCCTAAAAAATGTTCCATAGTTACGATGGGTTATATAAATGATTTAGATGCTATTAAAAATAGTAGTAATGTTTATCAATTTAAAATTGCTCTTAGAGTAGGTGGAGTTAAATATCATTATGATGGGGTAGCTCATATAAAGGAAGAAGCTTTTGATATTTATAGAAATAACTTTGCTAAGTTTGGGTTAGGTGTTAAAACGGGAATTGATTTAGAACATGAAAGTTCCGGTTATAAAGGTAGTAAAAAAGATGCTGGTCTTTTAATGAATCTGGCAATTGGTCAGTATGATACTTATACTAATTTGCAATTAAATCAATATATATCAACAATTGCAAATAATGGAACAAGATATAAATTTCATATATTAGATAAAATTCAAGATAATGCTAAAGTAATAAAAGAAGTAGAACCGATTGTTTTAAATAAATTAGATTTTAAAAGTGAATACTTAAGTAGAGTGAAGAAAGCCTTAAGATTAGTAATTCTTGAAGGAACTGGTAGAAATTACATAAAAGTTTCTCTAAATGCTAGTGGTAAAACTGGGACTAGTGAAACTTTTGTTGATAGTAATAATGATGGTAAATTTGAAACAGAATCTATTTCAACGGCTTTTGTTGCATATTTTCCAAGTGATAAACCAGAATATAGTATTTCTATTACTACTCCAAATATTAGTTATATTAACAACAGAAGTGGCTATATTTATCCTTTTAATAAAACAGTTATAAGAAAAATAACTGATAATCTATAAGGTTTCGGTTATTTTCTTTAATCTATCTATAATTTTATTATAAATAGGTAACATATTCTCCTCGGTTACAAAATTTTCTAATTTATCTAAAGGTAACCATTTAACACTTGAGTTTTCATCAATTTTCGCATGGACTTCCTCTTTATCGTTTCCTTCAAATAAATAAGTTACATTTAAGTGAACATGAGGAGTTACGTATTTTCCTCTTTTTATATGACCACATACTTCAATTACATCAAGGGATACCAGATTCTTAGTAAGTAATTTTAAATTTTTAATACTACTTTCCTCCATAGCTTCACGTCTTGCAACTTCTAGGGTATCTGAAGAACCATCTACATGACCCCCTAACCAAGAGTATGATTTATAGATATTATGATAAGCCATCAAGACTTTAGTATGATTTTGATTTACAACAAAAGCACTGCTCGTGAAATGTCCAAATTCATTATTTCTCGTTAGACAGTCAGGGAAAGTATCTAAATATTTTAACATAACTTTTTTATCTTGTTCTTCTTGCATATTTATAGGTTTATAATTTTCAATTAAACTTCTTATCATAATTTCTCCTTATAATCTTTCTTTATTATATAAGATAAAAATTTATTTTACAAGGTGATTTATTAATCTTTCAAATTTATTAAGAAAGGGAAGAAAAATAAAAATAGAAAAAAGATTAAATAGAGTATGAATTATAGCTATTCCAAAAGATGAGGCATAGTGTTCTAAAAAGGGGAGCTTCAAAAATTTTAGAAAATAGAAGATAAATAAGAAGATAATAGTTCCTAAAAAATTATATAAAAGGTTAGCTAAAGAAACTTTTTTAGCATTTTTAGAAGTATTAATACTAGCAATTAAAGCTGTAATACAAGTTCCAATATTCTCACCCATTATAATAGGAATAGCCATTTGAAAAGTTATTTTATTATTAATTGATAAAGTTTGTAAAATAGCAATAGTGGCACTTGAAGATTGAATAATACAAGTTGTAAGAAAACCTGATATTACACCAAGTAGGGGAGAATTTAAACTTAAAAGTAATTTTTTAAACCAAAAAAAGTTTTCTAAAGGTTTTAAACTTTCTTTAATCATTACAAGACTTAACATGAATAAACTAAAACCAATTAAGACTTCACTTTTATTTTTTTTCTTTTTAAAATAAAAATAAATTCCGATTATAATTAATAAAGGTATATAACTAATAGGATTAAAAAGAAAATTCAAATTTTTTCTTTTAATACTTAAACTAGATACTAAAAATGATGTAATACAAGTTCCAAGATTTGCACCCATTATAAGCCCTAAAGAATTATGAAAAGTTATAATTTCTAAATTAACTAAATTTAAAATAGTAATTGTTATTAAACTAGAACTTTGAAAAATGGCTGTTGAAATACCACCTAAAATTATTCCTTTAAAAGGAGAACTAGTATATTTTTTTATAATTAATTTAATATTTTCTTGATAACTATTTTTAAGACCTTTAGAAAATAAATTTATACCATATATAAAAGTAATAAGACTAAAACTAAAATTAAATAATATTTTCATATTATTATTTATTTAAAAAAATAAAATAAAATACCAAAAAAAAGATATCCAAGAATATCTTTTCAATTATTTACAGAATGAATAACCATTGGCGTACTCATAGTAATAGCTTCAAAAGTGTAACCATTATTTTTACCATATTTAATAATATCTTCTATGGCATTTTTAGTAGTAGTTTTAACATCATGCATCAAGACAACATTAATCCGATTTTTACTTAAACCTCTAATTACATTATTGTAAACAGCTGTTGCACTTCCGGCTCCTCCGGCATCATTAGAATCAACATTCCAGTCAAAGTAATTAAAACCTCTATTTCTAACTTCTTTAACTAACTTAGACATAATACCTTTTTGATAATTTTTACTTACAGTGTTGCTACTTCCTCCTGGAAATCTTATAATTTTAGATTCAACACCAGTTATTTTTTTAACTCTATTTTGAATTTTCGTTAAATCATTAAAATAAGCATCAACGGAACTATAAACAGTTTTATAATTGTGGGTATAGGTATGTAAAGCAACAGTATGACCTTCATTGTATTCTCTTTTAATTAAACTATCCGGACCACTTGAAGTAACAAAGAATGTTGCTTTAACTCCGTATTTTTTTAAAACGTCTAGAATAACATTGGTAGTACCACTTTTAGGACCATCATCAAATGTTAGATAGATAACACCTTTTTTAGTAGTAGGGGTAGAAGCAGTTGTTTTAGGAGGAGTATATTTTTTAATAACTTTTACTTCTCTTTTAACTGTTGTTTTGTTGTTATTACTATCAGTTACTTCATAAGTTACAGTGTAAGTTCCAAGAGATGTGGTTTTAACATTACTAGTAACCTTAACATCTAAATTTTTATCACAGTTATCAGTTACTTTATAGCCAGGGTCTTTATAAGTACTATTTTGATAAATTGTATAAGTTTTTCCTCCAACAAGTTCTAATTTAGGAGCTTCTATATCTTCATAGACTATATTTCTTTCAATAGTTTCTAAATTTCCACTTTTATCTTTAACAGTATAAATTAGTTTATCTTTTTCTATTTCTACTTGAATTTGACTTGTTAAATCACCATCTAAATTATCAATGGCAATTGCTCCTTCATCTTCATAAGTTGCATTAGGACAGACAGAAACTTTCTCATCGCCATTTAAAGTAATTACTGGTTTTTCTAAATCTTTAACAATTACTAATCTAGTTATTGTTTTTTTAATTAAACCTTCTTTAATAGTATAGGAAACTTGATATTCTCCAATTTTATTAGTATTAACTTGATTTTTTATATCAACATCTTTTGAAACATCTTTTCCAAGATAATAAGCCTTAGCATACTCCTCTTCATAGGTACTTCCTAAATTAATGGTAGTTTTAATATCTCCATTAAGTTCTAATTTTAAACTGAATGAAAAATAATAAATTAAAGCTAAACTAAATATTAAAACAATTGTTAATAGAATAGGTATAAAAACTTTAGGTTTTCTTTTTTCTTCTATTTCTTTTTTATTTAAAACTTTAACATCTTCTTTTTCTACTTTTACATCGTTTGAAGTTCTTGTCTCGTCTTTTGTTTCTTTAATTTCTTTTTTTACATCGTTTTTTATCTCAGTCTTTTTAGTCTCTTTTTTCTCATTTTTAATTTCTTTTACATCTTTAGTTTTTTTATTATTTTTGTTTTTAGCATCTTTTCTAGTCTTATTACTATTTTTCTTAGAATTTTTCTTTTTGCCACTTTTCTTTAAAGGAACAATGTTATCTACTTCCATACTTCATACTCCCAACGTTTTTTCATGATTTATTATAATCTTTTCAACGAAAATTGTCCATAGATAAGAATAAAAAAAATAATAAATTTTAAAATAAAAAAGTTGTGTTAAAAAGAGTAAAAATTCTAGTCAAATTAATAATCTTAATATATAATTAAGTAAGAGGTAAATATGAAATTTTTAGAAAATATAGAAGATAGAACATTACTAATAATTCCCAATGATTTTAAAGTGAAAATATTAGAAGAAATTAATAAATGTAGTAAATTAATAAACATTAAAATAATGACCTTAAAGGAGTTTTTAGACCATTATTTTTATACTTATGATTTAAAGACTATTTCTTATGTTATTAAAAACTATAACTTATCTTATAAAAATAGTAAAATGTATTTAGATAATATGAAATATGTTCTAGATTTAGATTTTAAAAATAAGAAAGTAGATTTTTTAAAAAATTTATACCAAGATTTAACTTCTAAAAAATTATTAATTTTTGATAATTTATTTAAAGAATATTTAAAAAATATTAATATAAAAGTTTTAGAAATAAACGAACTTGAAGAATTTTATTTAAAAATCTTTAGAGAATACAAAGCAGAATTTATAAAATTACCTGAAAGAAGTAAGGTTATACCTAATATATATAAATTTAAAACTATAGAAGATGAGTGTAATTATTTATTTAATGATATAAGTTCTAAAGTTAAAAGTGGTATATCTTTAAATAAAATAAAACTTATTAATGCACACGAAGAATATCTAAATATATTAAAGCGAATGAGTAATTTTTATAATATTAAAATTTCATCACTTGATAGGAATAATATCTTAGGAACTATTGCTTGTAAAAATATAATAGATATGATAGAAAGTAATCAAAGTCAGGATTATATAAGTGAATATTTAAGTAAAAACTTAAATAAAGATATTTATAGAAGTATTTTTAATGTTTTAAATAAGTATTCTTTTGTAAATGATTTAAAAAGTGTTATAGATTTAATTAAAGAAGATTTTAAAAATACTTATATAAAAGAAGAACATTATGAAGAAGAAATAGAGATTATTCCTCTTAATTCTTATTTACTTGATGAGACTTGCTATGCTTATTTAATAGGCTTTAATTTAGAGAATATTCCTAAAACTTATAAAGATAATGATTACTTAAATGATTTTTTAAAGGAGAAAATTGGTTTATTTACTAGCTTAGAAAAAAATATTCAAGAAGCTTCTAATACTTTATTTCATATCAAGAATATACCTAATTTAGTTATAACTTATAAAGATAGAGACCCTTATAAAAATTATTATCCTTCAAATTTAATAGAAGAGTTGGGGGAAGCAGTTTCTATAAATTCAGTTAATCTAACCTCAAATATATATAATCAAATTAAATTAACGAATGACTTGGATATGCTTTTGAAATATGGAGTTTCCCCAAGTGATAAAAAACTTCTTAATACTTATAAAGATATTCCATATTTAACTTATAATAATAAATATCAAAATATTAATTCTAAGATAAGTAACATTGTATTATCTTATACATCTTTAAATAATTTTTATCATTGTAGTTTTAAATATTATATTGAAAGTATTTTAAAATTAAATATCTATGAAGATAATTTTAAACTTTATATAGGTAATTTATTTCATTTTGTGCTATCTAAAATGTTTTGTGAAGACTTTGACTTTGAGGTGACTTGGAATTCTTATATTAAGGAAAAAAATTTTAGTAAAAAAGAAGAGTTTTATTTAAAAATATTAAAAGAAGAATTAATTAAAATAATTGAAATCATTAAATACCAACATAGTTTAAGTGAGTTTAAAGATGTAAAATTAGAGTGTGAAGTTAATATTCCTTATCAAGATAATACTTTTAAAGGTGTAATTGATAAAATAATGTATAAGGAAAAAGATAATAACACATATATTGCCTTAGTAGATTATAAAACCGGAACGCCTAAAACTAATATGACAAATTTAATATATGGAATTGATATGCAACTTCCTATTTATGTTTATTTAGTGTCTAAAAGTAATTTATTTTTAAATCCTAAGATAGTTGGTTTTTATTTTCAAAAGATAATAAGTGAAGTTGATTCTTATAATTTAAAGAAAGACTTAGAAAAAAGAAAACATGATAAATTAAAATTAGATGGTTATTCAATAGAAGATGAAGAACTAGTAAAAATGTTTGATAAAACTTACTTTGATAGTGAAGTTATAAAGGGTATGAAAATGACTAAAAATGGGTTTAGTCATTATACAAAGGTTTTAGATTATGAAAAGATAGAAAAACTAATTGAGATGGTAGATAAAAAGATTAAAAAAGCGTTTGAAGAAATAGAAAATGCTAAGTTTGCTATTAATCCTAAAGTAATTGATTCCGAATTGATAGGTTGTAAGTATTGTAAATATCAAGACTTATGTTTTAAAAGTGGTTCAGATTTTGTTTATTTAGAAGGATATAAAGATTTAGATTATTTAGGAGGTAGTATAGATGCCTAATTTTACAAAAGAACAAGAATTAGCTATTACTAAAAGTGGTACTAACATAATTGTCTCAGCTGGAGCCGGAAGTGGCAAAACAGCTGTTTTAACCGAAAGAGTAATTAGAAAACTTAAAAATGATGAAGATGTTTCTAGGCTTTTAATTTTAACATTTACAAATGCAGCTGCTAAAGAAATGAAAGATAGAATTAGAAAAGCTATTAAAGAAAATAGACTTTTTGAACAATTAGAAAAATTAGATTCAGCTTATATTACAACCTTTGATTCCTTTGCCCTTGGAATTGTTAAAAAATATCATTATCTACTTAATTTAGATAATAACATCACGCCTGGTGATAGTTTAATTATTAAATTTCAAAAAGAAAGTATTATAGATAGTATATTTGATAGTTTATATGAAGAAGAAGCACCTTTGTTTTTAAAGTTAGTTAAAGATTTTACTGTAAGAGATGATAAAAAGTTAAAAGAAATTATTTTAAAAATGTACGATAAATTAGATTTAAAAATTGACTTTGAAGAGTACTTAAATACTTATTTAGATAATTTTTATAATGCAACTTATATAGACTCCAAAATATTAGAATTTGAAGCTCTATTATTAAAAAAAATAGCTCTAATTAAAGAGAATTTAAGGACAATTGAACTTTTAGTTGATGGAGATTTTTACTTTTCTTTAAAAAGTGAATTAGATAAATTAATTAAGGCTAATAATTATGAAGAAATAAAAGAAAATTTAGCTCTAAAATTACCAAGACTTAAAAAGGGGATGGATGAGGTTAAACCTTATAAAGAAAAAATTACTAATATTTTAAAAGATATTGATAAATTATGTATCTATGAAAGTAAGGAAGAAATTAAGAATGATATTTTAAAAACTAAAGATTATGTAGAAATTATAATTCAAATATTATTAGAATTAAATAAAAGATTACAAGAATTTAAAAGAAAAAATAGTTTATATGATTTTACTGATATAAGTAAATTAGCTATTCAAATAGTAGCTCAAAATGAAGATGTTAGATTAGAATTAAAAGAATTTTTTAAAGAAATATTAATAGACGAATACCAAGATACAAGTGATTTACAAGAGTTATTTATTAATAAAATTGAAAATGATAATTTATATATGGTTGGAGATATAAAACAGTCAATTTATAGATTTAGAAATGCTAATCCTAATTTATTTAAAAATAAATATGAAAAATATACAGCTAATTTAGGTGGTTTTAAAATAGATTTACTTAAAAACTTTAGGTCTCGGGAAGAAACTTTAAATAATATTAATTATATATTTAATTATATTATGGACTCTGAAATAGGGGGAGCTGATTATAAAAGTAGTCACCAAATGGTTTTTGGTAATGATACTTATTCTCTTTTTAAGCCAACAAATCAAGATAATAATTTTGAAATTTATAATTATGAGCTTACAGATAATACCTATTCTAAAGAAGAAGCTGAAGCTTTTGTAGTTCTTAAAGATATAAAAAATAAAGTAGAGTTGAAGTATCAAGTTTATGATAAAGACAAAAAAGCTTTAAGAGATATTACCTATGACGATTTTGTTATTTTAGTTTCTAAATCTACTAATTTTAATTTATATAAAAAAATATTTGAATCTAATGGAGTTAATTTAACTATTTTAAAAGACGAGAATATAAATGGTAGTTATGATTTACTTATTTTAAAAAATATTTTATGTATGTTAAAGAAAGTTGTAGAACATAAGTATGATAAAGAGTTTAAATATGCTTATTTAAGTGTTGGTAGGAGTTATTTATTTAGTTTGCCTGATAAAGTTTTATATGAAAATATTACAAATAATAATTTCTATCAAGATGTAATAGTTGAAAAAATAAAAAAGATTGCTTTAGATATTGATACTCTCCCTCCTAATTTATTAATTTCAAGAATTATCTTTGAATTTGATTTTTATTCTAAATTAATTACAGTTGGGAATATTGAAGAAAGTATAATAAGATTTGAATATATAGAGAATTTAGCTTCTAGTTTAAGTGATTTAGGGTATACTTACTTAGATGTTTTAGATTATTTTAATAAAATGATTGAAAATGAAGAAGAGATTAAATATTCTTTAAATAAGAATGTTAGTAATAGTGTTAAAATTATGACTATTCATAAGAGTAAAGGACTTGAATATCATGTTTGTTATTATACAGGTCTAACGAATAAATTTAATTTTTCCGAAATAAAAGAAAAGTTTGTCTTTGATAATAAATATGGTATTTTAACACCTATATATGAAGATGGTATTAAACCAACTATTATTCATACTTTATATAAAGAAAACTTTATTAAAGAAGATATAAGTGAGAGAATAAGACTTTTTTATGTTGCTTTAACAAGAGCCAAGGAGAAAATGATTTTAGTTACAACTTTAAAAGAAGAAGATGAGGGAAGTGATGAGTTAGTAGAGATTAATACAAGGCTTAAATACACATCATTTGCAAGTATTTTAAATTCCATTTCAGAAAAACTTTCTCCATATATTAAGAATATTGATTTAAAAGATTATAATTTATCTAAAGATTATAACATAATTAAAGCTAGTAATATAAAAGAAAAACTAGAATTTGGAGAAGAAAAATTAGAAGTTTTAGAATTAGATTTAAAAAATAACGAAGAAGAAAGTCTTAAATTTTCTAAAAATCAAGTTAACTTAATTTCAGAAGAAGAACAAAAAGAAATGGAGTTTGGAACATATTTACATTATTTATTAGAAATTATAGATTTTAAAAATATAGATTATAAGTTAATACCTAAAGAATATAAAATTTATATAGATAATTTTTTAAATAGTGATTTATTAAAAAATCTAGACCAAGCTAATATTTATAAAGAATATGAATTTATTTATTTAGAAAAAGGTTTTAAAAAGCATGGAGTAATTGATTTAATTTTAGAATATGATAATAAAATCTTTGTAATTGATTATAAATTAAAAAATATTGATGACAAGGAATATGATAAACAAGTAAAAGGTTATTTAGAATATATAAAGAAGAAAAGTGAAAAAGAAATACATGGTTACTTGTATTCAATTATGGATTTTAAATATAGAGAAGTACTCTAGTTTATTCTTTTATTAAAGTATCAAGGCTTACTAAATTATAGTTTAAGTTTTTAAGTTTAGAAACTATAAGATTTAAGTCCTTGATATTTTTTATATTTTTAATTTTATAAGCTAATATACTGCCATTTTCTACTACTTTTAAAGTATTATAATAGTAATTGCTTGTAATAAAATAAGGTTTAACAGTAGGAAGTTCTAAATTCTTTTTAGTAAAATTATTAGTATAAGAATATTTTACTAATTTATTATAATTTAAAGAAACTATATTATTCTTTAATTCTTTTAAATATAAGTAATTAGTATCTATGAAAGTACTTGTTAAAATTAAATTATAATTATTATCATTTTTTAATAATTCTTTTAATAAAGTTAAGTCATTTATATCTATTAAAATACTAATATTATTTTTATCTTTATTACCACTTATAATGATTTTATCTAAGTTATTAGAAATAGATATATTAGGAGGGTAGTAATCAAAGACTAGCATAGTATCTAAATAAGTATTTATTTTTTTCATTTTTAAATAGCTTTTAGTAGTATTAACTTTTACACCCTTTATACCAGGTATAATAGTATTGTCTTTTATAATAGCATCATGAGCTTTAATTTCATATTTATCTTTATTATTTTTTATTTCTATCATTAGAGGGTCTTTATTTTTAATATAGGTTAATACTAAATTAGTATAATAAAAACTAAAGTAAATAAGTAGGCAAGTAAGAACTATATTAAACAAATTTTTCATAGTAAATTATATGTTTAGAAATAAAAAAAAGAAGATTACTATTTAGCATCTTCATTTGATTTTATATCTTTTCTATATTTTTTTGCTTCTCTAGTTGTTACTTTAACTTTGGTACCATCAAGAAGAGTAACGTTTTGTAGATTTAATTTTTGCATATGCTTAGTAGCATTTAATGCATGACTTCTACGATTACCAAACATTGGTTTTTTGCTAGTTGCTTTAACTGCCATAATCTCACTCCTTTTTTATATATTTATAAACATCTCGCTTATTAACTTTAACATAATATTTTCTTAAAGTCAAATAAAATAAGGAAAAAATATTAAAAATTTAAAATACTTTTTAATTTTTTAACTAAATTTTTAATTTTATTTAAAAAAAACGAGAAAATCTCATATTTTTCTTTTATTTGAAAGAAAATAATTGAACTTAAAAATCTTTGATGTTATAATTATAGTATGTTTTTTGGGAGAGTAGTATGAAAAATAATATGGAAATTTTAATTAGTGAAGAGAAACTTCAAGCAAGAATTAAAGAAATAGCTAGTGAGATTAAAAATGATTATAAAAATCAAGAAGTTGTTTTTTTAAGTGTTTTAAAGGGAGCCGTTTTCTTCACGGTTGATTTAATGAAAAATTATGATGGTGATTGTTTGCTTGATGTTGTGAGAGTTTCAAGTTATGAAGGTGAAAATTCAACCGGAGAAATTAGTTTAAAAATTCCGATTAAAAAAGAAAATATAGAAGGAAAGAACATTATTGTAGTTGAAGATATAATTGATACAGGCAGAACTTTAAAATATTTAGTTGAATATTTAAAAGATTTTAGCCCTAAATCAATTAAAACTTGTGCTCTTTTAGATAAGAAGGCAAGAAGAGTAGTTGAGTTTGATACAGATTATACAGGTTTTGAAATAGAAGATTTATTTGTAATTGGATATGGTCTTGATTATGATGAGAAATATCGTAATTTCCCATATGTTGCATATGTTAAAAATAATTAGTTTTTAACATATTTTTTTGTCAAGATTTTGTCAAATTTTTTCAATTAACTTGCATATTTTTACTCTACATATTATTCTAATAATAGAGGGAGAGTGAAATGTGTGATATATCCATCAATTGATAAATTATTAAATATTGTTTCTTCTAAGTATGAACTTGTGCATATAGCTGCTAAGAGAAGTAGACAAATAAGTGAAACAAATTATTTACAAATGACAGCTAAAAAATATAAATCTGAAAAAAATATAGGCAAGGCTTTAGAAGAAGTAGCTGAGGGATTAATCAAAGTAAAACATGAAGGAGAAGATTAAGAGTATTAGAATTTCTAATATTCTTTTTTTGTTAAAAATTTTCTTCAAAAATTAAAGAAAAATTAAGTTTTTAGAAGAAAATTAACTCAATTTTTAATTTTGTAAAATTACGTAAAGATTAAACGTAAATATATGTAAATTAAGTGAATTTGAAATTAATATTATGCTATTATATTAATTAGGACATTTTCTAAGTCTACGTTAGTGTGTGCTCCATTACTAGAATTATCTAGGGAATGGG
>CANQEQ010000009.1 GCA_947595345.1 uncultured Bacilli bacterium
TAACAACTTTTTTATTAAATTAAAACTATATTATAAAACACTTTCAAAAAAGTGATTTAATTTGTAACAAAATAAACCCTTTTACCTTTATAATAGGCATAATTTATATCAGGTAGTTTTAAATTATTTTCTTCTAATTTTTTATTTAACCATTCATTTGTATGATTAATACTAAGTAAATTATCCTTAATTATATTGCCATCTATTATTAAACTAATTGGATAATTTTTAAGAGAATTTTTACCAAATACTACTATATCATTACCTTGCTTAATACAATAATCAACCATATTTGGATTTGAAATACCCTTTTTCTTTAAACTATAAAGTAAATCATTATAAGTATAATTATTAGCAATTAATTCCCGAAAATTAATAACTCCCCGATTAATAAAAACTTTACATTCTTTATCTAAATTTTTAACTATTTTTTTATCTTCTAAATATTTATAAAAATAATAGATAATTAAAACTAGAATATTAGCTAGAAAAATATTCATAAAACTAAAATTATTATAAATTCCAAATACCGAGATATTCAAACTAAACAAGAGAATAAGTATTTCTAAAATTCCTATTTCTTTTTTATTTAAAATGAAATATATTGTTAAAATCATTATTAAAACTAAAAATATATCTATAAAAAAATAAAACATAATATCACCAAAGGTATTATGTTTTAATAATTTCAAATTTATTCAGATAACTCTATCTTTTTTCCTTTATTAAACTTTTTATTATCTTCTTTTTTATCTTTCAAATAACCTTCTATAATTAACATAATATTTGAAAAAGATAGAACATAAAGCATTACTTTCATAGGAGCTATTTGGTCTGAGAAATAATTAAAGTTTATTTTATATCCATACTTATGCCACAATAACATATTTTGGTCCATTAAAGCACGATAACAAAAAATTGTAATAGTTATCATAACTAAGAATGAAGTAAAATTATAGAAGAAAGAATTTTTAACAGTTTCATGGTCTAAGAAAGAATTAACAATACATAAAATAATTAATAACAAAAATGGTGCAATTACAGATAAAAATTCCATAAAATTCTTTCCAAAAATTTCTTTATCTAGTCTTTGAAACATAAATATAATAATATAAATTGTCGTAATCATTAGAAGAGGTAACATAAGATTTTTTAATATATAAAGCATTTTATTTAATATCTTAATCATTTTGAGCACCTGCCTTCTCAACTAAAGAATTAGATAATCCTAAAACTATGTCAGCAAATTCATTATAAGAATTAGCAATTATATTATAATCAGATTTTAAATAGTTTCTAATAGTAGAAGAAGTTATATTAGTTGTATAAAAATAACTACTATTATTTTGAATCTCGTCAAGTGAAAAACTTATTTGATTAGTTATAGACTTAACAGAACTTGATATATAAGGAGCTACATCTTTAAACTCCTCTGGTGCCTTATCTCCAATTAAATAACTTAAATGCATAGCCCAACAAATATTTAAAACATCAGATTGAAAACTTGAACCTAATCTATAAACATCAATTGGTTTAAAAGGCGTATCTACTTTCATTTTAGCTAAAGTATTATCACCTTGCATAACTGTATGACAAGATATTAACTTACTATACATTGTTCTTAAATTAGTATCTCTATTTCCTGAATTATCATATTTTTTTAAATTATCACTTATTTCCTCTAATTTTTCATTATATTCAACATAATCAATATCATTAGCACTTATATATAAAGGCTTTTTAACCTCTTCAGAATGATAATAATTCATAAGTAAATAGAAACTTGTAATAACAAAAACTAAACCTGTAGCTGTATAAGCAATAACTCTTAAATACTCTCTAATAAATTTTTTCATATTCGCTCCTTATCCTTTATTATTAATTACAACTTTGTAATGATAATGTTTATTTTCCCAATCTTTAGCATTTTCATGAATATAAATTCTTAACTCATATTCATTCGTTGTATCTTTATCAATAGTTCTTGTATCAAGAATATTATCTTCTACATTGGATAAATAATCGTCTTTTACAACTTTACCATTCATTTTTAGTTGATACCTTAATTGAGAACGACTTAAAAGAGTACTTGATGTACAACCATCATTAATAGTATTTACAGGTACATCTTCTATATATAAAGTATAATCGTCTTTTTCCCCGGAATTTTTAATTGAAAATATATATGGTACAACACTATCTACATCTTCTTCTTTTAAATTTTTAGCATCAGCATCATATACTTTATTACCACTATCATTTAAAACGATTTCTCCATCTTTTTTAGGATTAGTAGTAGAACTTCCATAGCTACCACTAGCATTATGGAAAAAGATATACCATGAATAAGTACCAAACACTAAGAATATTAATAACAATAATCCAGCACACAACAGCAATACTTTATTTTTCATATTTTCCACCTCTTTTTAATCTCTTCTTTAACTTTGAAGTTTTAAATAACTTTATAATATCATAAGTAATTATTCCAACACAAGGAACAACAATAGCAATTATCCAACCATAAGCACTAGATAAGAAATATTGAATATATCCGATTTTAGGAATTTTCATTATTACTTTTCCATATATTTGCTCTTTAGAAACTCTTAAAGTATCTTCACTATAATTAGCATCACCTTTAAATATATATACTTTCTCACCATTCTCATTAATATCCGTACCAATAATTCTATGGGTAATCATAATACCAGGATATCTTGGGTCTTTTGAGAAATAAGTACACACATCTCCAATTTTAAAATCGTCAGTCTTTTTAATTAAAATAGCATCCATTACTTTAATCGTTGGAACCATACTAGGACTTACAATTACATAAGCATTATAAAGAGGTTTCCAACTTTCTTTTTTAGAATTCTGCTTATAATCAATAAAACAAGCTAAAAACAAAATGGCGACTAGTATCAAAACAACAATGATTGAATTCATAATAATGGTTGTTATAAAATTAGCCCACCATTTTACTTTTTCAAACAAGCCCATCTCCTTTTTATCTTCATTCATAAATCACCTGTTTAAATATGCAGCATACGTATTAACTTTTACAGCAAATGTCTTATTTGAAAAATCTTCGTTGACTGGGGTTTCATAAGCTACCCACATTCGCATTTTAAAATCTATTTTTTTATTTTCTACATCGTCCTTAGTTACATAACCACTATAAATAACTTTTCCTTTAGCCTCATCTGAATACTTACTCTCACTATATTCAGCATAAGTTTTAACTTTTCCATTTAGATTAGAACCTACAAAAGATTCTTTAACAGGAGCACCATTTTTTTCTAGATAAATTTTAGCATATTTAGAAGAAAGAGTATTTTTACTATCAGGTACAGCTGTTATTTCATAATATGCACCTTCTGTTTTGCTTCCTAAAACAATTGAAAAATTAAATTCGTAATTCTCACCACTGAAAGTCTTTCCTTTAGAATCCTCAGTTGGAAATTGGTTAATTAAATTTATACCATTAGAATAACTACCTGAATTTTCTACATAAGTTATAATATAAGAATCTTTATCACCAGGCTCAGGTTCATCACTATTTATACCTGAAATAAGCGAATTAATAGTTTCGTTTTTATCTAAAAAAGTAATTGTTGAAAAAGATAAACCGATAGCAAAAAGAACTCCAACCGTTGTAAATAGGAATAAAACTATAAAAGGTGGAACCTTATGTTCATCATCTTCTTCCTTTAAGGCTGCTTCTAATTCGGCATCTTCTTGGATTTCATTTTTATCTTTATCTTCCATAATTACCTCCATATAATAAAATAATATCACAAAGAGAACAATTTTACAATCTTAAAATCTCTTTTTAATAAAAAAAATGAGATTTTTTATTTCTCATTTTTCTATAATCTTATTTTGCAGTAACATTAACTATACAAGTTGCACTTGCTCCATTACCTTGAACTGTAATTGTTGTTGTTCCAACTCCAACTCCAGTTATATTTCCATTCTTATCAACCGTAGCAACTTTAGAATTTTCACTCTTAAATGTAACAGTCTTTTTAGTTGCATTAGTTGGTAGTATAGTTGGAACTAAAGTATAACCTCCAGATACTTTTATAGTTACATTTGTTGAATTTAAGCTAATTGACTTAACAGCTATATCACTTACTGTAACTGTTACTTTAGCTTGTAAATGATTTCTCTTAGTAGTTGCTGTAATTGTTGCAACTCCAGCTTTCATGCCAGTTACAACTCCATTTATATCAACCGTAGCAACACTTGTATCACTACTTTCAAATTCAACACCTTTGTATGAAGCATCAGATGGCGTGATAATTGGTGATAACTGAGTTGTGCTTCCAGTTCCAATTGAATAATTACTTGCACTAAATGATATACCAGTTACTTCTTTACTATTACCTTGTTTAACAACATCAATTGTTGTTGAATAAGTATATCCACCATCAGCTGCCCGAGCTGTTATAATAGCTGTTCCTGGAGCAATAGCCGTTACAATACCACTACCGTCAACTGTTGCAACTCCAGTATTGTTACTTGTCCAAGTTACCGTTTTATTAGTAGCTGTACTTGGAGTAAAGGCAACTATTAATTGTTTAGTACGTCCAGCTGGAACAACGGCATATTTAGTTGTAATTATAATACTCTTTAATTTATTAGAATAATTACCTACTGTAATTGTACAAGTTGCTGTTTTACCATTTATAGTTTTAGCAACAACAGTAGCAGTTCCTTTAGCTCTTGCTGTTACTAAACCATTTTGATTAACTGTTACAATATTAGTATTACTACTAGACCAGTTTAAAGTACGAGAAGCACTTGAAGGACTAACTGTTCCTACTAATTGGCTAGTTGAACCAATTGTTAAATTCATACTTGTAGTATTTAATTTAACACTAGTTGGATAATTAGTTGTACTAATACTTTCACCAGCTACAACTGTTGAACTACCTTTCTCGTATACAGTTACATAAGCAGTATCCTTAATTGAACCATCAATTGAAGATACTGTAATTACAGCATTACCAGGTTTAACAGCTGTTACCATCCCTTTTTGATTAACTGTTGCAACACTTGTATCACTTGATGAGAATATTAAGCTTCCAGCATTGGAATTACTTGGTACCATTCTATATGATAAATAACTATTATTCTTAACTGCTAAATTAATATTTTTTTCATTAATTCTAATTCCAGTTGCAGCAACTGTTTTGTTTCCTACTGTTACTACACATTCACTTATTTTTTCATTAATTAAAGTTTTAACAGTAATAGTTGCTGTACCATTCTTTTTAGCTGTTAAAAAGCCTGTTGCTTCATTTACCTCAACAACACTTGGGTCACTACTTACAAATACTACTTGCTTATTAGTAGAATTATCAGGCAAAACTGAATGAACTAATTGATAAGTAGCTCCTCTTTTAAGTCCTACTTCATTTTGATTTAATAAAACAACTTCAGGTGCTATATCTGAACCAAATTTAATTACACCCATTTGAATTAAAACTAAAAATAATACTATTAAAATGATAATAACTAAAAGAATTTTCCAAATCATAGAAAGAATTTTTTTACCATTAGATGGCTCTTCTTCAGTTACATAAATATTGGGGTCTTTAGAAAAATTATCTTTTTTAGGAATATTATTATTATTGTCTTTATAATTATCATAATCAATATTATTATTGTCTTTATAATTATCATAATCAATATTATTATTTTCTACATTTTGACTATTATATTCAGTATACATATAACCTCCATATCCTATAAAACGATTATAGCATAATTAACTAAAAATTAAAATACCTTAAATGCTTTATATTCATGATTTTTAGTCTTCATGTAAATTGCTAACTCTTTTTTTTCACTATTTAAAAATAAAATTTTATCTTCATTAATATTTTCAAGAATAACCGAATTACCATTTTTAACTTTTTTTAATAAATTATCATTATCTATAACAATTTCCTTTATATCTAAAGCATCTTTAATACTAATTACCTGATACTCTCCATCTACCTTACAAGAATTTTCTAATAAAAATTTTCCACTTTTAGTTCTAACTAATTCAAGAAGTGTTAAAGGAATATTTAAACTTTCTCCAATATCTTCAATTAAACTTCTAATATAAGTTCCCTTACTAACTAAAGTTTTAAATGTAAAAGTTTGAGCTTTAATATTATAATCTAAAAGTTCTATTTCATAAATATTTACTAACCTTTTAGGAAGTTCTACACGAAGTCCCCTTCTTGCATATTCATATAATTTTTTACCATTTATTTTAACAGCTGAATATTTAGGTACTGTTTGTAAATACTCTTTCTGAAAACTTTTTAAAACCCTCTCTAGAACTTTTTTTTCTAAAGTAAAATCTCTATTCTCTTTGATAATATTTCCTGTTATATCATAAGTATCTGTTGCAATTCCCATCTTTACTTTAGCAATATATTCCTTTTTATCAAGAGTAAGTAAATCTAATATCTTAGTAGCCTTCCCAACTCCAATTACTAAAACACCAGTTGCAATTGGGTCTAAAGTCCCAGCATGTCCAACTTTTTTTAACCCTAATTTTTTAGAAACTTTATTAACTATATCCCGACTAGTAAAATTTTTATCTTTATCTATAAGAATTATTCCATCCATCATTAACTTCCTTGAACATTATAAATATCATTAGTATCTTCTATATATTGCTTACAATTCTTCTCATCTTTTTCCGTATTAATATTACAACTATCAGATAAAGAATACCCATTACATCTTCTATAATTAATGCAACTTTCCTTAGCATCTCCTTCATATCCTTCACAATCTAAATAATCAGAAACCTTTTTTATACAACTATTATTAGCATTTTTATAACAATTACTAGCTTTATAATTGGTAGTATCTTGATTATTAAAAACCGTATCAATTAAACCAAGTGTTAAAGAAATAAGGGTTGGAACAAAAAAGACAATTACCCCAGCTGCTACTCTTTTATATATTTTTTGTAATCCATCTTTTTCATTAGGATTAATAACATTTTGAAATAAATCTTTAACCGTCATGACAACTAAAATAATTGGTACAACAAATCTTATAATTGTTAATAATAATCTAACAACATACATAAGTCTTAAAAAACCAACAGTATCACATATATAAAATAAAATATTTACCATATAAACCTCCATATAAAATATTTTTTATATAACTAAATTTATTATATAATAATTTTTTAAAATAATAAACAAAAAATATTAAAAAACATATAATGTTAAGAGGTGAATTTATGTATAATAATCCATACTATTATAATTATTATCCTTATAGTAGACCATATTTTAATAATAAAAGACCAAGTTTAGGTGATATGTTTTCAAAAATTAAATGGGGAACCATTTTAAATAATACTCAAAAAACTTTAAATGTTATTAATCAAGCTATCCCTGTTTATTATCAAATTAAACCAATTGCTAGTAATATAAGAAGCTTTTGTAAAATCATGACAGCCTTTAATAATGAAACTAAACCTACTAATAAAGCTTCAAACGATTTAAGTCCTATTAATTCCAACAAAAAAGAAGACAAGGGTCTTCCTACTTTCTTCATTGATTAAATATCTTTATTCTTCTTTACATAATTATAACTATCTTGACACATATCCGATATATTATATTTAGGTGCAAAGCCTAATTCTTCTTTAGCTTTATTAATTGCAGCATAACAAGCTGCTACATCTCCCTTTCTTCTTTCAACAAATTGTTTATTAATTTTTACCCCGGTTACTTTCTCAAAAGTTGTAACTAATTCTAAAACACTAGTTCCAAGTCCCGTTCCTAAATTATATATTTTTAAACCCGTTTTAGGATTTTTAAGAGCTAAAACATGACCATGGGCTAAATCCAAAACATGAATATAATCTCTAACTCCTGTTCCATCAACTGTATCATAATCATTTCCAAAAATACTTAAAATTTTAAGTTTTCCCGTTGCAACTCTTACAATATAAGGCATTAAATTATTAGGAATACCATTAGGATTTTCTCCAAGTAAGCCAGATTTATGAGAACCAATAGGATTAAAATATCTTAAAATTGTAATATCAAATGAATTATCACTTTTATATAAATCTTCTAAGATATTTTCTATCATTAATTTAGTACTTCCATAAGGATTAGTTGTACTTAAAGGAAAATCTTCATAAATTGGTAAACTTTTAGGTTCTCCATAAACGGTAGCACTTGATGAGAAAACAATTTTTTTAACATTAAAGTCTTTCATAACTTCAAGTAAATTTATAGTTGACATTAAATTATTCTTATAATACATAAGAGGTTTTAAAACACTCTCACCAACTGCTTTAAGTCCAGCAAAATGAATAACAGCCTTTATATCTTCTTTCTTAAAAACATCTTCTATTTTTTCTTTCTCACATAAATCATATTCATAAAAGGTAACATCTTTTCCCGTTATCTTTTTTATTTTATCTAAAACATCTATTTTAGAATTAACTAAATTATCTATAATAACTACTTCATAATTTTCATTTAATAAATCTACTACTGTATGAGAACCAATATATCCTAGTCCCCCGGTTACTAATACTTTCATTTTTCCTCCTAATATGTAACTACTTCTATTTTAGTTTCCCCTAATTTTTCTTCATTTTCAAGAGGAACTGTAATTATATTCTTATCCCCATCTGATATAAAACGATTCTTGTCTAATAATTTAAAATTCATTTCAATATCAAAATCCGAACCATTATTATCATATGCTCTACATCTTTTTAAAAATGTCTTATCAAATGTTTTATCAAAAGGTGAAACTTCACTTTCCCAACCAACTCTAAGAGCAGCTTCAGTTTCATATTCATAACCATTATAATTTCCCTTTAATATATACTTATAATTAGCATGACTTTTCTTATAAGGTGAACCAAATGGCAAAGCTAATATTTTAACGTAATCATTAGGAATAATTCTTTCTAATTCTTGATACATTTTTCCAACTACTTCAACTGTTTTAGTTTCAGATATTTTAGTAAAATCCGAATGATTTGTAGTATGATTACCAATATCATAACCATTTTTTATTAACCATTTCATAATATCTTCATTGTATTTAGGTTGATTACAAAGTCCAGAATTTAAAAAGAAAATAGCTGTTACATTCATATCCGGATGTTCTTTTTTAAAACTTTCTAAAATTCCAATAGCTGAATTAGGGTCAAACTCTAAATTTCCATTCTCGTCTTTTCCAATTACTTTAAAATTATTAGCATTCCCATCATCAAACGTTAGAATAATTGGAGAATAACCAAGTTCTACATCAACTACTCCATCTATATAATCTTTAAGTCTTATCATCCGATAACCTTTTTTATAATAAAACTCTAAATCTTCTTTAAAAGCCTTACTAGTTCTATTATAACCATCTTTATCTACATTTCCCCCTGTATATTTATTATCAGTTGTATCAACTATACCATGATACATCATAATCGGAACTTTCCCAAGTTCATTAACCTTCTTTTCTTTAAAAACTTCTTTATCAAGTTCCCCTTTAGATACAACTATTTTTAACTTATCCTCTTCTAATTCACTTTTAATAACAGTATCTTTTTTAACCTCATTATACTCGTAAGTAACCGAAAGTTCTAATTTATTTTTTTTAGCATAATCTTCTACTTTACTTAATTCCATATCTTTAAAATCTGTTATTATTTCTTCTAAAGTTTCATTTCCTAAGCTTTTACCTTTTAATAATTTTACGCCAACGATGACTCCTAAAACTAGAAGAAGAAAAACTATAACTAGCATAAAATTTTTAATTTTTAATTTTTTTCTTCGCATAGTATCACCTTAAATTTATTATATACCAAATCTTTAGAAAAAACTATACAAAATAAAATTTTATCATACAATATAATGGTGATACCCTATGTTTAAAAAGAAAAACCATGGTCTTTTTTGCTATTGCAATATGTGTAGGACTAGAAGAAAAACTAGTAATACCTATAATATAATAATAAGTATTTTATTAATAGTTTGCACTTATCAATTATTTATCATGATGTTTTATTTAACAAGAGCTAATTGTTTTATCTTATTTTTTGAATTAGCAGTTTTAGTTTTTTTAATATCAAGAAGTCTATTTTAAAAGGAGCAATAATACTCTATTTCTCCTTTATTTATTTATATATTTATTAAATCTTTCGTTTATTCTTTCTTCACCTAATAATTTTTCTATTTCATATAAATCAGGTGTATTGCTCTTACTAGTTAAAGCTACTCTAATTAAACCGGTTACATCAGCTATATTTCCTTTATATTTTTCGGGCTCTTTCTTATATTCTTTAATATTTGATGCATAACCTAATTTATCACACATCTCTTTAACTTTTAAAAACCAATTATCTTTATCACTTAAATCCATATATTCATTATAATAAGTATTTAATATTTTTATTACTTCGTCTTTTTCAGTAATCTTAACATTATCATATTCTAAATCTTTAAATAACTCATCATACATATAAAAGACAAAACTTCTAATACTTCTATAACTTGTATAGTCCTTACGAGGTTTTAAAACTTCTCTTTCAATATTGAAAATATTAATTGAATAATCTTTATATTTAACTAATAAATCATGAAATTCCGTGTCAAATTCCAAGGTCCATTTTAAAAGATTATCATAAATATCTGAAGCCGTCATTTTTCCAAAATAATTTTTAGAAATATTAAATAATTTAGATATATCAAATAAAGTTCCACTAGCACTTACTTTTTTAAAATCAAATTTAAAATCGTCTAAACTTTTATCAGGATTATTATCTAACCATTCTTCAAAATTTGAATTAGCAATCGTCATTAAATAAAGTTTTACAGCTTCTTTAGGTATTCCTTCTCTGTGATAAAATTCAACACTTGCTTCTTTATCTTTTCTTTTAGATAATTTTCTTCTAGTTCCCGTCTCATCAATTTTCATAACTAAACCAAGATGGGCATACTTAGGCTTTTTAAAATTAAATATAGAAAATAATTGGTCATGAATAGGAAATGAAGCGAGCCACTCTTCCCCACGCATTACATGAGTTGTACGCATTAAATGGTCATCAACTAAATGTGCAAAATGATAAGTAGGTAATTTATCAGTAGATTTTATTAAAACAATATCTAAGTCATTTTCCGGAAATTCTATATCCCCTCTAACCTCATCATGTAATACAATTTTAGAATTAAAATTACCAGGTGATTTTAAACGAACTACAAATTCTTGTCCAGCTTTAATCTTTTCAATTGCTAAATCTATACTTAAACTACGACATTTAGCAAATGAACCATAATAACCTATTCTTTCTTTATTTAATTCTTGAATTTCTCTAGTCTCGTCTAATTCAGAAGCTGTGCAAAAACAAGGATAAGCTAAATCATGTAATACTAAGTATTTAGCAAATGTATGATAAATTTCCATTCTCTCACTTTGAATATAAGGACCATACTCTCCAATACTTTCAGTTTCACTTATCATTCCCTCATCAGGTTTTATATCAAAGTTTTTTAAATCATTTAAAATTCCTTCTATACCATTTTCTACACTTCTTTTTTGGTCAGTATCCTCAATTCTTAAACAAAATACTCCACCTGTGTCACGTGCTACTTTATAATCTTCAAAAGCTGATAATAAACTTCCCATATGTACAAATCCTGTAGGACTTGGAGCAAATCTCGTGACAACAGCCCCACTTTCTAAATTTCTCTCAGGATACATTTTTTCATAATCTTCAATTGTCTTAGTAACATCAGGAAACATTAAATCAGCTAATTCTTTAAGTTTAGGGTTCATATAAATCTCCTTTCAATAATACTTTAAAAAACAAGACATATCTTAACTTAATTAGTTAAAATAGTCAAGTTCTATTCATTATCTCTTATAAATTCCATAATTTTATTTTTAGCAGTTGTAGTTACTACTTTATCAAGCCATTCTTCTTTTGGTACATAAGCTGTACTATCGGTAATTATTCTTACTCTATCTTGATTTTCTAAAACATAATCTAAAGCTACTGCCTCATCATTTACAATAGCTGCTACCATACTATTACCAATATCAGTATGAATTTTATAAGCAAAATCAATAACAGTTGCTCCATTTGGAAGTTCTATAACTTCCCCGGTTGTTGTATATACATATATATTACTTGAGAATAATTCTTTTTTAATTCTAGATACAAACTCTATATTATCTAAAATTGTACTATCCAATTCTTTAATAGATTTAAAGAATTGGAAATTATCCTCTAAGTCTTGTTTCATTATATTTTTAGCATTATTTTTATACTTAAACCAATAAGAAGTTAAACCAAATATAGCCACTCTTTCCATTTCATAAGTTCTAATTTGAAACTGAATTAAATGATTATCCTCACCAAATACGGTTGTATGAATTGATTTATACATATTAGTTTTAGGTTTAGCAATATAATCTTTAAAACGATTATTAATCGGTGTATATAATTCATGAATTAACATTAAAGCAAGATAGCAATCTTTCGTATTTTTTACTAAAACTTTAATAGACATCATATCATGTATCATTTCAAATTTAATATGTGTTAATAATTTTTTATATATACTATAATTATCTTTATATCTAATCTCAAAATTGGCTTTAAGTCCATTTTTCTTAAATAAATCCGATACTTTTGCTTTCGTATTTTCTAATATTTCTTTAGTTTCTTTTTTTAAATCTTCTCTTTGTTTATTAATATCCCCATAGATACTAGGTTTTAAGTATCTAAAGGCAATATTTTCTAGTTCATCTTTTATTCTACTTGCTCCAATATAATAAGCAAGAGGTACATATATTTCTAAAGTCTCTAAAGCTTTAGATTTTTGTTTTTCTAAACTTTTATATTCAAGGGTTCGCATATTATGAAGTCTATCAACTAACTTAATAATAATTATTCTAGGGTCTTTAGCTAAACTTACTATAATTCTTCTTAAATTAATAGCCGATAACTCTTTTTTATTATTAAGGTCTAATTTAGTCATTTTCGTAACTCCATCAACTAAATCCCGAACATCTTTATTAAATTTTTTTTCTATATCATCAAGTGTTCCCTCAGTATCTTCAACAACATCATGCAACATTGCAGCACAAAGAGTATCAATATCAGCATGCATACTAGATAAGACATAGGAAACATTTAAAGGATGGATAATATAAGGTTCTCCACTAGCCCTTTTTTGTTCTTTATGATAATTTTTAGCATAATCATAAGCTTTTCTTAATTTAGGTATATCAAAAGGTGCATAAGATAAAACTTTTTTCTCTAAATCTTGTTCCGTAATTTCCATATAATCACCACTTACCTACCATAATATTATATAGAAAAAATGACTTAAAATCAACAAATTAAGTCATTATCTCTAAAGATTTTAAAAATAATAATTTTTTTATAAGAAATCATCGATTGTTAATAATTTCTCGTCTATTTCTTTTAAAGATACTTTAGGCTTTTCAACAGGTTCTATTATTTCTACTTTCGTATCCTCGTCTTTTTTAACTAAACCTATTAAAACATTAACATCTATTATTTCTTTTTTCGTGATAATTGAACCCGTTGAATATCTATCTAAAATTGGAAGTTCTGTTAATTTTATAGTATCAATTGTATCACTTCTTAAAACTAAATGTGAATTGTTGCTTACAGCAAATGTTTTTAATACTTTATAAGGATTACTCTTAACTTCTTTTAAAATCATTAATCCTCGTCTAGCTCTTGTTGATTTTTCAAATTCGCTTATTTTTATTCTCTTACCAGTTCTTTTGTTAGTAATAACTGAAATATAATCTACATCATTAAAATTATTAACTGAAACTACTTCTTCGTCTTTTAATTTCATAGACTTAACACCACTAGTTCTAAGTCCTAATATAGGTATTTCTGTAATATCATACCAAAGACCATAACCAGTATTAGTTGCTACAAATATATTATTATAAAGCGATATGAAAGCTGTAATTAATCTATCATTATCTTTTAATTTCATACAGTTAACTGCCTTATTATAACGTAGTAACTTAAATTCATTAAGTTTGGTTCTTTTAATCATACCATCTTTAGTAGCTAAAGTAATATCTAAATCAGCCTCAAAATTAGAAACTTTTATAGCTGAAATTATTTCTTCCCCACTTTCTTGAGGTACTAAATTACTTACATGTTTACCAAGCATTGACCATTTAATATCCGGAATTGTATAAACCGGTACATATAAGAAATTACCAAGACTTGTAAATAATAAAATTGTATCTAGGGTATTAGCTTCATATAAGCCGATTGGATAATCATTATCTTTTAAAGTTGGATTTTTATCACTTGCAGCATTATAAGACCTTAAACTACATCTTTTTATATAACCATCTTTAGTAATTAAAACTAAAACATCTTCTTTAACTATCATTTCTTTCTCGTCAATAGATATATCTAATACTTCTTCTTTAATTTCTGTCTTTCTTGGTGTTGCATATTCTTTTTTAATATTTCTTAATTCTTGTTTCATAACATCTTTTAACTTTTCTTTATCTGATAAAATCAATTCAAGTCCTGCAATAATCTTTTTTAAATTATTATATTCATTTATAAAGTCATCAATATCTGAATTAGTTAAACGATATAATTGTAAAGTTACAATATAATCAGCTTGAATTTCAGTAAAATCAAATTCTTTTTGTAAATTAAGAATAGCATCAGCTTTATTTTTACTAGCTCTAATTACTCTAATAACCTCATCAAGTATTTTAATAGCTTTTATCATACCTTCAACTACATGCATTCTTTTTTTAGCTGTTTCAAGGTCAAAGTTCGTTCTTTTAGTAATTACTTCCTCAAAGTGTTTTATGTAAGCATCAAGTATAGCTATAACTCCTAAGGTCATAGGACAACGATTAACAATAGCCACCATATTATAGTTATAATTTATTTGTAAATCGCTATTTTTATAAAAATAATTTAAAATAACATCTTTATTAACACCTTTTTTAAGGTCTATTACAATTCTAACGGGGTCATGTCTATCTGACTCGTCACGAATTTCCGAAACTCCATCTATTTTTTTATCTAAAACTAGTTCAGACATACGTTTAACTAGCATAGCTTTATTAACATCATAAGGTATTTCTCTTACAATTAATTGTTCTTTGCCTTTTTCTTTTATGTATTCAACTTTACTACGAACAACAACTTTTCCTCGTCCTGTTCTAAGAGCTTCTAGAATGCCTTCTTTTCCTTCAACAATACCACCAGTTGGAAAATCAGGTCCTTTTATAATGTCAAATATAGTATCTTCTCTACAATTTGGACTATCAATTCTTTTAATCGTTGCATCAATTACTTCTCCTAAATTATGAGGGGGAATATTTGTTGCATATCCAGCTGAAATACCTGTAGAACCATTTACTAAAAGATTTGGAAACTTAGCTGGCAAAACCGTTGGTTCCATTAAAGTATCATCAAAGTTAGGAGCCCAAGTTACAGTATTTTTTTCTATATCTTTTAAAAGTTCATTACTAATTTTAGAAAGTCTTGCTTCAGTATAACGCATAGCAGCAGCTGAATCTCCATCCATACTACCATTATTACCTTGCATTTCAATATATGGTGTATTTTGTTTCCACCATTGACTCATTCTAACCATAGCATCATAGATAGAAGAATCACCATGTGGGTGAAAATTACCCATAATACTACCAACTGTTTTAGCACTTTTTCTAGTTGGTTTATCATAAGTATTTCTATCATTATACATACCATATAATATTCTTCTTTGAACAGGCTTTAACCCATCTCTTACATCTGGTATAGCTCTATCTTGAATAATAGCCTTGGCATAACGAGAAAACCTATCTTCCATTATATCTTCTAAAGTTGTATCATATATTTTTTTTATTAATTCGTTCATAAATCACCTATATCACATAATTGTCTTCAAGTGAAAATTCAATATTTTCTTCTATCCATTCTTTTCTTGGTTCAACTTTATCACCCATTAAGACACTTACTCTTTTCTCGGCTAAAATAGCATCAGTTATAGTTACTTTAATTAAGCTTCTTGTATCAGGATTCATAGTTGTTTCCCATAATTGATTAGCATTCATTTCGCCAAGTCCTTTGTATCTTTGAACATTAGTTGCCTTTGATTTTTCACTTTGCATAATCTGGTCTTTTTCTTGGTCATCCCAAGCATAATAAGTTTTTTTATTAAAATCTATTTTATATAAAGGAGGAAGTGCAATAAATAATTTTCCAGCTTCAATTAACCCTTTCATATAACGATAAAAGAAAGTTAATAAAAGAATTTGAATATGTGCTCCATCATCATCAGCATCGGTCATGATAATTATTTTATCATAATTAGAATCCTCTGCTTCAAAATCAGAACCTACTCCAGCTCCAATTGTATGAATAATAGTACTTATTTCTTCATTTTTATACAATTCTTCCATTCTTGTTTTTTCAGTATTTAAAACTTTTCCACGAAGAGGTAAAATAGCTTGAAAGGTTCTATCCCGACCACTTTTAGCACTTCCACCAGCTGAATCACCCTCAACTAAATAAAGTTCATTCTTTTTAGGGTTTTTAGTTCCAGCTGGAGCTAATTTTCCACTTAATAATTTTTCTTTTTTATCACGACTCTTGCCGTTTCTTGCTTCATCTCTGGCTTTTCTAACAGCCTCCCTGGCTACTTTACTTTTAACCATTTTTTCCATGATTAAAGTAGCAACTTTTTTATTTTCTTCAAGATAAAATTGTAACTTCTCTGTAACTAATGATTCAACTGCCGGACGAGCTGATGGGGTTCCTAATTTTCCTTTAGTTTGACCTTCAAACTGTAAAATAGCTTCTGGAATTTGCAAACTAATAATAGCTGTTAAACCTTCTCTTGTATCACTTCCCTCAAGATTCTTGTCCCGAGCCTTTAAAAAGCCATTATTTCTAGCATAATCATTAAAAACCTTAGTAAGGGCTGTTTTAAATCCTACTTCATGAGTTCCCCCATCTCCAGTTTTTACATTATTAACAAATGACTCAATTGTTTCATTATAAGTATCATTATATTGAAAAGCAATTTGCATATGAATTTTATCTTTATCACCTTCAAAATAAACGACATCATTTAAAGTTTCTTTATCTTCATTTAAGAAAGAAACAAACTCTTTAATACCATCAAGATAGCAAAAATGGGCTTCTCTGTTGTCTTCTAAATCATAAACATCAATTGTTAAACCTTTTAAAAGAAAAGCAGACTCTTGCATACGTTCACATATAGTTGTAAAAGAAAAATTACATGATTTAAAAATCGTATTATCCGGAAGAAATCTAACCTTAGTTCCTGTTCTATTAGTTGTTCCAATTTTCTTTAAAGGAACATCTACTTTCCCTCCATCTTTAAAACGAATATAGTATTCACCCTTATCTTTTTTTATAGTAACTTCAAGCCAAGAAGACAAAGCATTTACAACACTAGCACCAACGCCATGCAAACCTCCAGATACTTTATAACCAGATTGTTCAAACTTTCCACCAGCATGTAAAACTGTATAGATAACTTCCGGTGTTGATATTCCACTAGCATGCATTCCAACCGGTATTCCCCGTCCAAAATCTTCTATTTCAATACTTTTATCTTTATGAATAGTAATTATTATATGGTCACCATACCCATTTATAACTTCATCAATAGAATTATCAACAATTTCCCAAACTAAATGATGTAAGCCTCTTTTATCAGTTGAACCAATATACATTCCTGGTCTTTTTCTAACTGCTTCTAAGCCTTCTAATATTTTAATTGAACTCTCATCGTATGCCATTATATCACTCCTAAATTTAAACAAGATAAAATAATACCTAAGTATTATTTCTATATCATTTATACATTTTCCATTATTAATTATAACCAATTTTTTTTAAGAAAACAAGATTAAAGACACTTTTTTACTTTTAAAGACTTACCATTAATAAAAAAGATTAAAGCTTTTTGTCATTTCCATACATAAACTCTAATCTTTCTAAAGCATTCTCATAATCCCATATTTTATTTTGATATTTGTTTTCTTCTTCTTGATATAATTCTTGAAATATTTCCTCTTTACTTATTTCAAACCCAGCTCCCTTTTTAGCTCTATAATAATAGTCTACTAAAATTTTTCTTTCTTCAAAAGTCATTTTCAAAAAATAAAACTCACCATATTTTTCTATTAAACTATTTTTAAAATTATTATATATTGCAAAGCCATATCCACTTTTTTTACGCTTAATTATTTTTTTTACGAAATCTCTAACTTCATTATATGGTCTATTAACAGACTCCGAATAAAGTTTAATATATTTTTCTTCCTCTTCTTTAGTCATTTTAATTAAATAATATTCACCATATAATCTTTTTAAATTATCAATTAATCCTTCTAATTCATTTTCCATATATACCTCTATTATATAAAAAATTATACTATAATTATTATTGCTTGTAAATTAATTTTAAATTCTTGTAAATAGTTTTAAATTTAAAAACTTTTAAACATTCTCTTAATTAATATGTTCTAAAGTAATTATCAAAGAATTTAAGACGAAATATAAAGGATAAAGACTAGCTAAAATAAATAAAATATATTTTAAATAAATATTCTTTAAGAAATCTTTATAAAATAGTTTTTTAATTTTATCTATAAGTTTAAATCTGGTTATTAGAAAAGTAAATATTATTACTCCACCTAAATTTAAGATTATATCATCAATATCAAAAGTTCCTGTAACAGTTAAAACTTGAAACACTTCTATAAGTAAAACAATTAATCCATTAACTAATATTTGATACCTTTCCTTTTGAAACTTATCATTTTTGAGCATTAGAAAGAAGCTTAAAGGAATTAAGATTAAGATATTGCCACCTATATTTTTAATTTTTAAACTTAAACTTACATTAGGTAGTAAATAAGCTTTAATACTTCTAAAGGGTGTTAAATTAGAAAATCTAAAATATTCTAAATTACTAAGTTTAAAATAAATAGAGGCTCGTCCTATAAAGAAAGTAATACTTATTAAAACAATTAAACAAATAATTATATAATATTTAATATTCTTCTTATATAAAGTATGATTATTTTTAATTAAAGCATAACTAAATAAAAGAATAATTATTGATAAAGCCAAGAAAATCGCTTTAATTGCTGATATATCATAGATAAATCGTCTATAATAGCTTAATAAAATACTAAAATAAGAAACACATGTTAATACTAAAATAAAATTCTTAATTATCTTTAATTTATCTTTTTCTTTTCTTACTATAATATAAATTACATAAATTAGTATTCCTAAAATAATTGAAATTAAATGTTTTAAATATATATTCATTAATTCTCCTATTTATTATTTTTTAGAATTTAAAGTTTCTATTAATAAATCATTAGCAAGTTTAGGATTAACACTTCCCTTACTCTCTTTCATAACTTGGCCCATTAAAAACTTCAATGACCTATCATTACCATCTAAATAGTCTTTAACAACTTTTTCTTGTTCTTTAATTACTTTGTTAATAATATCTAAAACCATTTCATTATCAACAACATTTTTAATTCCTTTTAACTCTAAAATATCTGAGACTGATTTATCAGTTTCCATAACATCTTCTATTATATCTTTAAAGTTTTTATTACTAATTACATTAGTATCTAATTTTTCTACTATTTGAAGCATTTTTTCTTTAGTCAAATTAGTATCTTTAATAGTCTTATTTGTTTTATTTAGATAAGCTTGAATATCCCCAAGTAATAAATTAGATGCTGTTTTTAAATTAATATTTGTAAATTCTTCTAAATAATCACTTAAATCTTTATTAGCAATTAATTTCTCTACATTAACTAAACTAATTCCAGCCTTCAAATATTTTTCCCTTCTTATACTAGAAGAAGTTGGTATATTGCCTTCTACTTCCTTTATTTTTTCATCAGTTAAGATTAAATAAGGAATATCAGGTTCTGGAAAATAACGATAATCATTACCGGTTTCTTTAACACGCATTAAAATTGTTTTTCCAAGTTTAGCATCATATCTTCTAGTTTCTTCTTTTAAAGTCTTACCTTCTTGAAGTAATTTTTCTTGACGAATACCTTCATAATCAATTGCAAGTCCAACATTAGTAATTGAACCAATATTCTTAACTTCAATTTTAACACCTAAACTATCGGTATTGCTTATTGAAATATTAGCATCACATCGCATTGAACCTTCTTCAATTTTGCAATCACTTACACCAGCATAAAGTAAAAGTTCTCTTAATTTTTCAAGGTATAAAGTGGCTTCTTTACTTGTTTTTATACAAGGTTTAGTAACTATTTCAACTAATGGTACTCCAGCTCTATTAAAATCAAGCAACGTTCTTTCTTTAGAATGAATACTTTTACATGTATCTTCTTCTATATGCATTTCTAATATTTCTATTTTCTTTTTAACTCCATCATCGTCTATTTCAACATATCCATCATAGCCAATTGGGGTTCTTTCTTGAGTAATTTGAAAATTCTTAGGATTATCAGGATAAAAATAATTTTTTCTATCAAAATGCATTTTTTTTCTTATTTTACAATTTAGGACACTACAAGCTCTTATTGCTAAATCTATTGCTTCTTGATTTAAGGTAGGAAGTACACCAGGATAACCTAAATCTATAATATTACAATTAGTATTAGCAAGACTTCCATAAGAATTTATAGATGGTGAAAATAATTTTTCTTTGGTTTTAAGTTCAACATGAACTTCTATTCCAATTGTTTTTTTGTATTCCATTTTATTCACCTACCTTTAAGTTTAAATTTAATTCTTTTTCTATAAATGAACCTAATTGATAAATTTTAGCTTCATCTAACATATTTCCCATTATTTGCATACCAATTGGCAATCCGGAAATTTTCCCCATAGGAAGAGACATACTAGGGAAACCTCCCATATTAGCATGCATTACTAAAATATCGTCCATGAATGAGCGAAGAGGATTATCTTTATGTAAACCAACATCATAGGCTGGACGGCTACTAGTAGGTGCAAGAATTAAATCATATTCTTTATAAATATTTTCAAAACTTTTCTTTAAGTCATCACGAATTTGTAAGGCTTTATTGTAATAAATTTTAGCATTCTCACCACTTAAAATATAAGAACCTACCATAATACGTCTTTTTACTTCAACTCCAAATCCTTCACTTCTAGTTTTTTTATACAAATCTTCTAAAGTATTAGCTTCTTCTTTTAAACCATATCTAATACCATCAAATCTAGCTAAATTACTACTAGCTTCACCCATTGCAATTATTTGATATAAAATTGGAGCTTTATCTATATGATTAACATCAACATAATCTATTGTTAAACCTTTTTCTCTTAATTTATTTAAAACATTATTAAAAACATCTAATACTTCTTTTTCAACAACTTCTGATACAAAGTAATTAGGAACAGCTATTTTCATATTTTTTACATCTTTACCTATTAATTTTGTAAAATCTTCATTAGTTTCAAAACTTGTTAAATCTTTTGTATCTTTTTTACAAATAGCATTTAAAAGTAAAGCATTTTCATAGACATTTCTTGTCATTGGTCCTATTTGGTCTAAACTTGAAGCAAAGGCAACTAAACCGAAACGAGAAACTCTACCATAAGTTGGTTTCATTCCAACTATTCCATTAAATGAAGCTGGTTGTCTAATGGAACCTCCTGTATCACTTCCAAGCGAAAATGGTGTAATACCGGCTGCAACTGCAACAGCTGAACCTCCTGATGAGCCACCTGGAACTTTATTTTTATTCCATGGATTAATTGGTGTTTTAAAATAACTTGTTTCACTAGTTGAACCCATAGCAAATTCGTCCATATTAGTTTTTCCAATTATAATCATATTCACATTTTTTATTAAAGTAATAACACTAGCATCATATATACTAATAAAGTTTTCTAAAATATGAGAAGCACAAGTACATTTTAAATTTGAAACCATTATGTTATCTTTAATAGCAATTGGTATACCAAAAAGAATATTGTCTTTAGGTACTTCCATATCTTCAAGTTCTAAGGCTTTTTTTCTAGCTCCTTCATAATCAATTGTAATAAAAGCATTTAATTCATTATCATTTAATCTTTTAAAACTCTCTTCAACTAAATCAATAGGTTTAATTTTTCCTTGTAACAACAAATCATGAATTTCTACGACACTTAAATCTAAATAATTATTCATCTTTTAACACCTCAACATCTACGGCAATAAAGTTACCTTTTTTATTAGGAACATTTTGTAAAATATCTCCATTTTCTATTGTAATTTCTCCATCATGATGGGTTTTTACTTCACTACTCCAAGGTGCTATTAATAAATCTTCGTCAAAATCATGTAAATCTTTTATTTTATCTATTTCATTTATCATTTGTTTTAATTCTTTTCTATATTTTTCTATTTCTTCTTCAGTTGCACTAAGTCTTGCTAAATCAAGAGCATGTAATACTTCTTCAGGGCTTAATTTATCTTCTTCCATAAGTTCCTCCAAACGACATTATTATATAATAAAGTAAGGCTTTTTACAATGAATTTAATTGATTTTAAAAAAATACATTTGTCTAGTTTTGGCAAATTTTAATATAGTTGTTTACAAATTTATCTTTATCTATTATAATTTTATTTGTAGGAAGCAATTTAGTTTTATACTAAATGCCTGCCTTAATAGTTTTGGTAGACATTGTTAATCTAATTAACAGTGCCTTTTATTTTACAACTAAAATTAAAGTAATTATAGTTAGCAAAAGTATAATTATTACTTGATTTTTATTAAGAAATTTAATATTCTTTAATTAAGGTTAATCTACCTTATAGATGTCGCCTATCAACTTCAATTCGTGGAACACTCATGCCAACGTATTTTCTGTTCGGACTTTAGGCGAGTTCAGCAACGATTGGGTTGATTGGTCAAACTTTGGCGTGCGCGCAGATTTTAATTAAGTCTTTTTAAATTACTAAGGTATAAAAAAAGAGATTAAAAACAAGATTAATCCTTGGTTAATCCTAAAAATAAAATATAGATATTTAATAACAACTTTTTTATTAAATTATTACTATATTAAAAGACATAAACTAGTTCTTTCTAATTTATGTCTTTTTTCTATTTTCTTTTTTTATTTTATTCTTATTTATTCTCTATTCCCACTTTATAATTAATTAGCTAACTTTACTGTATATGGGTTATCCATTGTTCCATTTCCACCTGAAAGTAATACTTCTTTCTTTAAATTTATGACTGCCCTTAATGCAAAACTTCTATAAACACGTTCTTCACTGTTGTAACCTGTATTAGCGTAATAAGCAAACACCCAAGCTGGTGCATATTCACCACCAAATTCATCAGGAGTCATACTCCAAAATCCAACATCATTTTTTAAATATGAGTTAGTACTAATATGACGAAGACTTCCTGAAAAATGTATTTCATCACCTAATATTAAACCTACTGGGTATTCTAATTTTTGATTTCCCTTTCCACTACTTCCTTTAGCACTGAACAAATCGTGTTCTACATCAGGACAAATTAAAGTTGGTTTATTCACATTTTTCAAACGATATTGAGATGCAAATTTAGTTGAAGGAACAAAAGAAATACCATCACCATTTCCTTTTTGTGATGATAAACTCCTATCATTACAAAAAGTTGCATTATTATTTACATAATTAGTAACATTTATTCCATTTTCATTTTTAATTGAAAAAATATTTTCGTACCAATTCTCAAGTAATATTTTAGCATTGCTACTAATTGTATTGGATAACATTACTTCTCCACTAGTTAAATTATAAGT